>CAMUFS010000162.1 GCA_947088195.1 uncultured Clostridia bacterium | reverse complement strand
GACGGAGGACTATAGCCAATTCTCTGGGCGAACCATTCTCAAAAATATTTCATTCCTTATTCACATAACTAAAATACATACATATTTTGCATAAAGTATAAATTATCTCAAATTTCTTTCACGGCATTTTTTTATGCTTTTTGCTCAGAAGAGGTAAGGCGGCTTTTTCGGTAAGCGCTTGGTGTGATGCCATAGTATTCTTTAAATTTCGTATGAAAGTAAGATGGCGTGCTGTACCCTAATTCCGCGGCAATGTCATTGATGCTTATCTTAGAAGGCTGTTCTAATAGAAGAACGGCTTTTTGTAATTTTCTTTCTGATAGGTATTCTGAAAAATTTTGTTCATTATAGCGCTTAAATGTCCGGCTTAGATGAGCAGCCGTGATATGAAAGTGCTCTGCCATGGAATTTAGTGTCACTGTTGCTAGATTTTGCTCTATATATTGGTAGATGGCATCCATAAATGCCTTTTCATGCGAGCTGTTGTTCTGTCCGGCTTCTTGGTATTCTTTGATCCCCTGAATTAAGAAATCAGTAAAACTTTCTATGCCACTGTATAATTGAATGGCATCTGCCATATTTAATTTGGTTATGGAATGGGCATAGGATTTTTCTAGGAAATATCTTTTTAGTACAAAAAAGATATTGTCCATATATTGATATAGTGTATTATAGGAGTAAAAATGTTCGACTGTTGAGCCAAAGAGGTCGGTTATTTTTTGTTTCTGTGTTTCTAAGTAGAGTGTCAGTTCATCTAGTTTTTTTTCATTTAGAAATTTCTGCATGGTTTCCACGGTGTTAATATCAAATGCTTCTGTGCTAGTGTCACATTTTTTTAGCCAACTGTTAGAGAAGCGCTTGGAATAGCCAAATACCTGAGAATAACGGAAGGCATACTGCAGGTACTGCATTTCCTTGAGCATTTCTTCTGCAGAGCTGCAGGGATTGGTGTAATAGATATTAAACTGCCAGCCTTCTATAGAGTTGTATAGTATTTGCTTGAGTGAGTCGCTGATCACACGGATATTGTTGTACTCTGAGTGGTTAAAGTAACAATGGATATATAGGCTTTGTGGGATTAATTGGTAACTTATCTGACAGCCGGAGAGGTATTTTTCACAGATGTCATAAATGGTGGAAAGGATATTAGTTTTGTCAATCTCTGGGTTGTGATGCTCAATAAAGAGCGCAGAGAAACAAGGCTGTTTTGCCATTAGAAAAAGTGCTTCTGCAGAATTTTGATGTGGCAGAAGTAGGGCAGGTGTGGGTGTTTCTGTGGTTTC
Source organism: uncultured Clostridia bacterium (assembly GCA_947088195.1). Taxonomy (GTDB): domain Bacteria; phylum Bacillota; class Clostridia; order Lachnospirales; family Lachnospiraceae; genus RGIG8607. The sequence goes on along the minus strand of CAMUFS010000162.1, from coordinate 5,747 downwards.
TGCATTGTGCTGTGTTTTTGCAAGCAGATAGATGGAGATCAGAAAGAACAGGAACATGGTGCTGCATATTAATAGAAAAGGCATAATCCAGTCTTCCCGAAAAAGCTGCTGTAATGCTACGATACCTGTGCTGGCTGGTTCGTAGTAGATATAGGAGAGATCTGAGTTGCTGGAGGGCACACAATAAAAATTATAGCTGGAAATGCCAGCATCAGAATATGTAAAAAAACGGTTTTGTGGGGGCAGGACGCAAATCTCATTCTCTATAATAGAAGGAGAGAGGATATTGTAACCCTCCGCAAAGCAGATTTTATTGTTATTTAAAATAAGGAATGTGCCATTTGGATGAAGCTGTTCTACATCAATATGGAAAAATTCTTGTGGAAAGCGAAGCTGTACCATGGCAAATCCAATTCGTTCTGTGGAAAATCTTTGTGAGTACAGGGGATAGTAGTAAAAGATATCGTGATCGGATGTAGAGACAAATCCGGGTTCACTAGCATCTTCTTTTTCCAGTACCATATGAATATAAGTATAGGCGGGATTATCGGGATGAAAATCTGTTCGTATACTTAAGGTGGACAGAAGAGCCTGATCAGATTCACGATATAGAATAAGGTTTTTTAGGTTTTTATTTAAGCGGATGCTGTCTATGGCAGAAGCTTTAATTTTGGCAAAAAAAGTGCTGTCCATCTTGTCTTCGCTGAAAAATTGATCGAAGGTGGATGGTTTAATATAATGGTGAAGATTTATTTCCATAAAATTATAGAGAGCTTCGGTCAAAGCGTTGTCTAAATGGATGGTAGCTTCTGTAAAGGATGATGTCACAGCTTGTATGTGATTGTGTCGTCTGACAAATTCAGCAAGAAAGACAGCGGATAGTAAAGAGGAGATCAGCAGGAATAAAAGAATATAGTATCGAATGTTTTTTCTGAAAAAAATATGTCTTGTGATTTTGGTAATTTTGCTAAACATATCAAAAAATCTTTCCCCCTTTTTGTACATATCAATTTTATAGCATACTAATCAAAAATTTACAAGTTAAAAAAATAAAGAGATTATGGATTTATGAAAAGTAGACAAAAAAACATAAAAAATATCAAAAAAACGAAATTGAAGAAGACGAATTAAGGTACTATATTGGGGCTTAGACAAATAGTCAATCTGCCTAATTGATTTGGGCAAGAAAAAACGTAGATGTACAAAATAAACAAAAAGGGAGGAGAAACAGAGGCATGAGAGGCAGGGGATGGAACAGAATTATGGCGCTGCTTTTGGCAGTTTCCTTTGTTTGGAACGGCAGCCTGCCAATTTCCTATGCAGCGGAATCTCGCAATGGAGAAGAAACTGCTGGGGTTCCGTTAAAGGACAAGTATACTGGCTTTGACGGAGAGAAAGTGGACTGGAGCTATGGTACCGGGGAGGAAACACTTTCTTATAAGGAGTATCGAGAGATACATAAAGATGTCCTAGATGCACAGACAGAAATTGAAGTTCCATTAAATCAGGTAAAGGATAAGAATGGATTGGCAAAGCTTGTACAGATAGAGGGAAGAGAGGCATTATTGTCGGATCGGCAAGCAGATTTTGTGGAATTTGATGTGAATATTCCCTCTGAGGCATGGTATCGGCTGGAGATAGATTATTATCTAACGGACGGAAGCTCAGATGCAGGCAAGAGAACCCTTTATATTGATGGGGAATATCCATTTACAGAGAGCAGTGATATTGCTTTCTACCGTTATTTTAAGGATGAGGGGGAGCCAGTAATCAACAGTCTGGGGGATGAGACAAGACCTTCTCAGATTGCGATACCGGGGTGGCGAAGTATATTGCTTGAGGATACATCTGGCATGTACAACGAGCCATTTCAATTTTATTTATCCAAGGGAAAGCATACCCTACGGCTGGCTTATATGCGTGCAGATATGTATATATCTTCCATTCGTCTGGTCGCGCCAAAGGTGGTTAAGAGCTATGAAGAAGTAAAGCAGGAGTATGCTGCATTAGGGTATCAGCCAGTTCAGGCAGAAAAGCTGCATATTCAGGCAGAGTTGACAGCGGTTGAGAAGAATAATCCGACACTTCGTCGTGAGAATGACGGCGATCCGTTGGTGGAGCCAGCCTCCGATACCAGCCGCAAGTTAAATGTTATGGGTGGGTATCGCTGGCGTTCTGGAAATCAGAGCATTACATGGGAATTTGAGGCGCCAGAGGATGGCTTGTACAAGATTGCCCTATATGTAAAACAGTCATGGAATGATGGGCTGCCATCCTATCGGCAGATCGCTTTAGATGGGGAGGTGCCGTTTGCAGAGCTGCTGCAGTATCAGTTTGCCTATGATACAAACTGGTCTTTGGAGGAGCTTGCCGCAGAGGATGGAACACCTTATGAGTTCTATCTGACTAAGGGGACACATCGCCTGACTATGACAGTGAAATTGGGGGATATGGGACAGGTGCTTGATTCCATTCAGGAGGATATTATGGTACTCTCCGATATTCTTTTGAATATCACACTTTTGGCGGGAAGCGATCCAGACCCCAATTACGATTATGGATTCTTTGATAAGATTCCCAATATGAAAGAGCAGATGGAATATCTGGTCGAGAGCATGCAAAAAAAATATGAGATGGTAAGTGGGCTGTCTGACAAGGTTCCCGCGATGGCGAACAATTTTCTTACCATCAAGTCGCAGTTAGAGGGGATGCTTGAGAATCCCTACAGCATTGCCAGAAAGGTGGGAGACTTAACCAGCTCTCAGGAGAGCTTGAGTACTTGGTATCTATCTTTACAAAGTATTCCGCTTTTAATTGATTATTTTGATATTGGAAGTCCAACGGAGACATGGAAGAGTGTTTCATCTAATCCATTCCAGAAGATGGGAACAACGTGGAAGCTATTTATCTCGTCCTTCTTTAAGGATTATGACAATGTGGGAAGTGTTCTTGGGGATGATGTTGAGATTAAGGAAACCATCAATGTGTGGATTGCGAGAGGTACGGAGTGGGCAGAGGTAATTAAGGAGATGGCGGACGAGGATTTTACACCTCAGTCAGGGATCGCTATCAATGTAAATGTACTTCCTGCTTCACAGCTTAATGCAGGAAATGTCAATGCCTTAATGCTCTCTATCACCTCTGGCAAGGCGCCGGATGTGGCTCTTGGCGTGGATGTGACATCACCGGTGGAGTTTGCCATACGTGATCAAGTGTATGATCTGTCACAGATGGAAGGCTTTGGGGAAGTAAAAAACCGTTTTGTGCCGGCTACTATGACCCCATATGAGTACAGAGGAGGGGTCTTTGCCCTGCCAGAGACGATGAACTTTAATGTTATGTTCTATCGGAAGGATATTTTGAGCAGATATGGTATTGATCTGCCAAAAACACGGCAGCAGTTGTATGATTATGTGCTTCCAGCATTGTACCAGAATGGAATGGAATTTTATTTTGGGCGTGATTTTACCCAATTTTTGTTCCAGAATGGAGGAAGCTATTACACAGAGGATGGCATGGCATCGGCACTTGACACGGCAGAGGCTTATGTGGCATTCAAAGAGTACACAGAGCTATTTACCAATTATGGGGTGCCGGAGACCGCGAATTTTTATCAATATATGCGTTCTGGCATAATGCCGCTTGGCGTTGGCGATTTCAATATGTATATGCAGCTTTCTGTGGCGGCTCCTGAAATTGCAGGAAAATGGGGTATTGCTCCGCTGCCGGGTGTTATAAAGGAGGATGGTACCATCGACCGCACAGCCGGTGCAATCACAGATAAGGGTGACATTATTATGAAGCAGAGCGGAAAGCCAGAGGAGAGCTGGGAGTTCTTAAAGTGGTGGTCCAGTGTGGAAGTGCAGACGCAGTTTGCCAGAGAAGTGGAGGCGTTGATGGGCGCAGAGGCAAGATGGAATACAGCAAATAAAGAGGCATTTTTAAGCTTGGCTTGGAGTGATAATGATATAAAAGTGCTAGAAGAGCAGTGGGCGTGGGCGCGCGAGACGCCAACCGTGCTTGGTGGCTATTTTACCAGCAGACATTTGACCAATGCGTGGACTTCCGTGGTAATTAGTGGTGAGGATGTCAGGGAAGCATTAGAGCAGGCAGTGAAGGACATTAACCGTGAGCTTCGGATGAAACAGGAGGAATATGGGGTAATGAGTTATGAATAATGTGAAAACTATGACGGCATCGGAGCGTGTTAGGCGCTTCTGGCATAAGCATTGGATGGGGTATGTTTTTTTGGCGCCATTTGTGATTTTGTTTACCATATTTGTTGTGGCTCCTGTTGCCTATGCAATCTGCTTAAGCTTTACAGACTATAATATGATGCAGCCGGCAAAATTTGTCGGGCTTAACAATTATAAGCTGCTGTTTTTGGATGATGAGGTGTTCCTTATAGCACTTGCCAACACACTTGCATTTGCGGTTATCACAGGGCCTGTGGGATACCTGTTGTCGTTCTTTGCCGCGTGGGTGATTAACCAGCTTAAGTGTAAGAGAGCGTTTGCACTTGCATTTTATGCGCCTTCTATCACCAGTGGAATTGCTATGTCAACAGTGTGGATGGTAATATTTTCCAGTGACCGATATGGGTATCTTAATAATATCCTTTTAAATCTCGGCTTGATAGACTCGCCAATCCTTTGGAATACAGATCCGAAGTATATTATGATGGTTATTATGATTATCTCTCTGTGGATGAGCATGGGTACTGGATTTCTCGTTTTTCTTGCGGGACTTCAGAATGTTTCAAGGTCCTATTATGAGGCAGCAGCGATTGACGGGGTAAAGAATAAATTTCAGGAGCTTATCTATGTAACATTACCATTGATGAAGCCGCAGCTTTTATTCGGTGCTATCAATGCGATTGTGTCTTCCTTCGGCGTGTTTGACATCGCTGTGTCCGTGGCGGGTATGCCAAGCCCGAACTATGCCGGACACACGATTGTGGCACACTTATATGACTATGCTTTTATCCGCTTCCAGATGGGATATTCGTCAGCGATCGCGGTGGTTTTGTTTATTATGACATTCCTGTTAGGAAAGTTGGTTATGAAGCTGTTATCCTCTAAGGATGAATAAAAAGCGAAGGAAGGAGAGAGACGGCAATGATTAAGATTAAATGGTTTAAAGGCCAATGGCTGCACATTACCTTTAGCAAGATTATGTTGTATCTTGTTATGTTTGTGTTGGTTGCTTTTACGGCACTTCCGTTGGTTTATCTTGTATGTACGGCATTTAAGCCGCTGGATGAGCTGTTTGTGTATCCGCCGCGCTTTTATGTGGAGCATCCCACGCTAAAGAATTTCAGTGATCTGTTAATTTCGCTGGGAAGTTCGGCAGTGCCATTTACGCGGTATGCGTTTAACAGTATTCTTGTGACAGCTACGATTGTGTTCCTCACAGTGATTGTGTCAGCACTCGGTGCATATTCCTTGGTAAAATTTAAGCCACCGGGCGGGAAGACATTGTTTAACCTAATTTTAATGGCTTTGATGTTCTCCCCGCATGTCACAAAGATACCCAGTTATATGGTGGTGAATGGGCTTGGGCTTATCAATACTTATGGTGCGTTAATCTTGCCCAATATTGCGGTGGCATACAATATTTTCTTGATGAAGCAGTTTATTGAGCAGTATCCAGATGAGCTGTTGGAGGCGGCCAGAATTGACGGCGCAGGAGAGTTTTTGATATTCCTTAAGATGGTAATGCCTGCCTTAAAGCCAGCATGGTCCACG
>CAMUFS010000161.1 GCA_947088195.1 uncultured Clostridia bacterium | reverse complement strand
TTAACCGAGGCTATACACAGGGGTATTATGCGCAGATGGCAGCAGCATGGACGACCGCGGAAGCATTTGTGATATTTCCCTATGAGACATGGCATATGCTGGGAGCGGACTGTAAGATGGATAATGGGACTTATCGTAAAGCATTGCAAAAGATTTGCGAGTCTAAAATACCAGATAAAGAAGTGAAAAAAATAGTAAAAAGTAGAAAAAAATAAGGAAGGCTGATTTGCTGTTTCTTCAAAGCTTCTGTGAGGAAACAGCAAATTTGTCTTTCTTATTTTTTTTGGAAAAATGACAAGCAAAGATTGTTATGCTTGAAGCAAGGAGATTATATTTTGAGGATTTTTGTTTGCCTGTGCCAGTATGGCTTCTCCTGCCTGTATTAGTATATTATCTATCGCAAGATTCTGTAATTCCTCTGCCATGTCAGTGTCTCTAATGCGGGATTCAGCCGCAGTGGTGTTTTCAGCGACATTATTGGCATTGGCAATCGAGTGTTCCAGACGATTTTGATAGGTACCAAATTTACTTCTCACAGAATTAACCTTAACAAAAGCACCTGTAAGCATATCGATGGCCCTTGTCGCTAATTTTTCGCTCTTTACACTTAATTTTTTTAGTCCCATTCGATATACAGATAGATTCTGCCTCTCAATGTAGATAGAATCCTTTGTATTGGAGCTGCATTGAATTTTAAATCCTGTACTATCGGGAGATACGCCAGATACTTTTTCTTTGTAAATCTGAACAGGAGTATTATATTCTGTAATTAATGCCTTGTTGTCGTTTACTTTATTTCCAATATTGTATTTTGCATAATCACTGACCAAATCCATGGTGGAAGCCTTTGCAGTTTCTGTGAGGATATGATCTTTGATATATTCATCAAGATAGTCATCTAATAAGCCGCTGCCGGTTGAGGTGTCAAGTTCCACCTTTTTGATTTTATAGCGATCGAGGTTGGCATGATCTGGATTATTTGCATCATATAGTGCATAGGTACCATCTGGAAGCTTGACGTATTTACCTGCTGGATCTGGTTCATATTCAAATTTCAGATTGGATGGCGCGAATATATCCTTATAATCATATTCATACTTAAGCCTAATATTTTCTGTTGAATCGTTAGAGTCATATAAGTTTATATTATATTCTGTAACGGAATTAAACCCATATGCATATGGAGAAAAGGTAGCATGCGTTGCGGTCGATACGCCATTATTAACATATTGTGGTCTGTCGTCAAAGATATATAATTTGGCGTCATCATTATAAGTGGCATATTGAGTAAAATGAAAATCATAGCCCGCTGCCTGAATAACATCAAACAAAGCATTAGTAAACGCCACACCATCATTAATTTTTCCTTCCATAGAAGAAACATCAATATATAAGGTATAGTTTAAACCATCTCTTTGCGTACTAAACTGATAACTATTTTGATTTGGATCGTTTGGATTTGGGGTGGTGCTGTTCCAATTCGTTTGTGTGATATCTGGTGTGGTAAATTGAATACTGTAATGGTTGTTGCAGGTCTGGCAGGTAGAATTAAAGCCCATGCCAATTAGATCAACTAATTGATACCCTGTACCTAATCCAGAAAAATCAATACTTGCACCAGCCAATGAGGTTGGTCTGTTTACATTCATTGTACTATTTAGTTTACCGGAGTTGATATCCGCAGGATCTAAGGTCACAATATCTTCAAGATAAGTAGTTCCGCCATTTCCCGTGATATTGTTAGGGGATATCAACGCAGCTAGGTTTGTCTCCGTTGGTGAAGCAGCTCCAGCCATATAACGTGCCTTAATTACATCCAGATAAGCCCCCATATTAGCTTTGATCTGGCCTTTGATGGTGTTTATAATATTATTTGTCTCAATAGTTGTGTTATTGTAAGTTTTAGTGGTTGTCACACCATCTAGGGTATTAGTATAAACCGCAGAAAAGCTGTTGGTGTTTTTATCATAAACTAATTGTGTGCTTCCAAAGGTATCAGAGAGTGTTGTATAGTCTCGGCCTAGTCCATATTCTTCTCCAAGAGTGAGGTTGAGAGTATCCCGATCGATGATTCCGCTCATAACGTTGGGGTATTGATTTTTAGGGTCTGGGTCTGTATTTATTGTCAGAGCAGCGTGATTGTCAAGATCGACGGAGGACTGTATGCCGGGCAGGGTGATGCCATCAAGAGCATCGATGGCAGAGTCTTTGCTGATCTCATTCACGACCTGAAAGGTGAAGCTGATCGGATCACTTCCGGCAGGAGCGGGATCATAGGTATATTTATAAGTTTTGTTAGACCATATATCTGTGCTCTGGTCGCCCCAGTTTGTGATTCCCAGATTGGTCCATGTCTTATTGGAATTGGCCACCGCAGTGCCGTTTTGCTCCAGCCACAATCCAGTGTCATCGGCGCGGAGCGTGTACATATTATCTGCAAAGTTGGCAACACCGGCAAGATAGCGCTTAACCTCATCATTATTTTTAAAGGAGGTATAGGTTTTTGAAAAGTCAGTAAACAATGCCTGCTTTTCTGTGGGAAGCTTGTAGGTACTTTGCCATTTGGTATTCGAAAGCTTATCCATCACATCAATCAGGTCATCTGCGGCATCTGGCGTAAAGGATGCTGTGATACCATGGTAGTGAAAGTAATAGGGCTTATTTTCAATGCCACCATCCGTAATTTTATGACCGTCTTCTGTCTGTACCTGATTCCATGGGATACATTCGTTGTTGATAATAATTCCTGATCCATTGGCAGACACCTGAAATTCTCTGGAAACCTCCGGTGGTTTGCTTCCCTCCTCGCAGACCAAAGTAAGGACAGAGCCATCATTTGCCTTTAATGTATAGGAGCCTGCGTGAAAGGTGCCTGTAGTGCTGTCGTACATATTAGGATCGATGCTGGACCATTCATATCGTTTTCCTCGGTATGCGATACCGCCGAAGGTGGCGGTTTTTGTTGCGTCATCATAGGTTTCATTATAGATATAGAGATCATTGGGATACCCGGAAAGCCCTAGTCGGTAGGGCTCCAAAGGCGGCTCAATCTCGTTATCTTCACATTTAAATATAAATTCTTCGTTGTACTTGGTTGTGTCGAAGATGCGGTCCATCTCTTCTTTAAGCTGCTGTACTTCCTGATCAATGTACATTCTATCGGCATCAGAATAGGTGCCGTTGGCAGATTGAATGGACAGCTCATTTATTCTTTGAAGCATACCATGTACTTCGTGAAGGGCGCCATCTGCAACCTTGCAGTAATTGACACCTTCCTGCATATTTTTTACTCCCTGCGTCAGACCTCGTATCTGAAAGCGCATTTTCTCTGAGATGGAAAGTCCTGCCGCATCATCTGCTGCGCGGTTGATTCTGTAGCCGGAGGAAAGTTTTTCCATCCGTTTGTCTTTACTGCTTGTTACAGCTTTAGTCTGTCTTTGGCCATTCATTGCAATTAAATTGTGATTGATGACCATAGCTATCCCCCTTTCCATAATGTAAAAAAAACAAATAAAATATCAATATTATTAATTAAATTGGACAATACTACTTATAATATATCGTCATTTTTTTCGGAATAATAATGAAAAAATGGAAAAAATATTCAACTTTTTGTGTAAAGTAATTTTTCACATCAACAAGAGATTCATTGACAGCAAAATACTTGATTTATTTTAGAATATGCCGAAATAATAATTGTATAGATAGATATAGATATAAACACGATTTTGGTTAGGAAGGGAAAAGCAACAGGTGAGAAAGGAGAATATAGTATGAAAATTCAAGCGTCAGATAGTGCTCCAATAACAGGAACACAGATGGGAGCAGGCATGGGAGAGGATGCCCAGACAAAAAATATTAAGAAACAGATAGCTCGTGTTCAGAAACAGATGCAGGAGCTGGCATCCAACGATCAGATCAGTGTGGAAGAAAAGATGAAGAAACGTCAGGAGCTTCAAAAGCAGCTTACGGAGCTGAATGGACAGTTAAGGCAGCATCAGATGGAACAGCGCAGGAAGGCAGCTGAGATGGAGAAAAAGCAGCAACAGAGTCAGTCTGAGAGTATGAATCCCAATGCAAAGCAGCAGTCCGATAAAGCGGCGGAAGTAGTTCTCTCTGCCGATGCTGCATTAAAGCAGGCAAAGGTTCAGGATGGCGTGATTACAAAGCAGAAGGGAAGAGCAGGTGTTCTGGAAGCGGAGATCAAGCTGGATAGTAGCCGTAACAGAGATGTATCAGCAAAACAAGAGGAGCTTGCAAAGGTTGAGGCGCGTATGACAGAGGTGCAGAGCTCACAGATCAAGAATTTGAGTGATGCCAATCAGAACATCAAGGAAACGAAAGAGAAAGAGAATAAAGATAAAGAGAATGAAACAGATCAGAAGATAATGATCACAGAAGATGTGGGGGAGCGAATAGCAGAAGAGACAGAGAAGGAAGAAGAAGCGGGTAAGGAAGAGGAAATAAATAACAGTGTTTCTGAGAAAGAGAAGGAACAAGCGGAGAATGCTTGCCGCTCAATCAATATTCTTTTGTAGTCCAGTTGCAACAAATTTTGTCCAGTCACTACATTCGTCTGAATGAAATTCTGTTTTCTGCCGATAAAAAATATAGCATAAGAGATTCTTCAGTAATTGAGGTGGAGACAGATGGAGCCAAAGGAAATTCTGATAAAATGTAACAACCAGATAAGAACAGTGCCCGCAGATGACAGTTATTATATTGAGAGCAGCAACCGAAAGGTCATTCTCTATCTGAAGGATGAGACGATAGAATATTATGATAAAATCAGTGAGCTAGAGGAGCTTTTAAAGCCTAATTTTTTTCGTATACATAAAGGCTATCTGATCAATATGAAATATGTACAACAATATCATCGCACCGAGGTATCCATGGAGAATGGCGATACATTGCCAATTTCCAAATATAAATATCAGGATTTTGTAAAGGCGTATCAGGCATATTGCTCTGAGGCTGAAGAATGTCTTTAAGGCGACTGATGTAGAGAAGGAGGATTATCATGAGAATTACAACCTTGATGTTAGATAGGTCAATGGCAAAAACTGGATTGCCAATACAGAGAAGCTCACTGCTTGACTATCTTAATAATAATGCGTCAGACAATACATTATTGGCATCACTTAGTAAAGTAGGAAATGCAGGCAGCAGCTTGAGCAAGAAGAATTATGAGAAGTTAAAAGATGCGGCAGATACGCTTGGCGAGCAGACCGGGGCACTCACAGCAGAGGGAAGAGATGCCATTTTTGAACAGTTAAAGAATGGCGGGGACAGAGAAGAGCTAGACGGCACAGTGGAGAAGCTTATCAGCAGTTATAACAGTACAATGGATTCCCTGCTTTCCACAAACAATACATTGAATTTGTATTATTATCAGATGATGAGTGATACAGCGCTAGAGAGTAAGGAGGAGTTGGCTTCCATTGGGATCAATGTCGGGAAAGATGGAAAGCTTAGCATTGACAAGGAAAAATTTGATGCTGCTGATGTGGAGTCGATCGAGAAGGTGCTGGGAGCTTCTGGAGGTTTTATACAGAAGGCTGATTTTCTTGCTGGGAGAGTTTCAAGCAATGCCAAGGCAAATGTGGAAAGTCTTTCCACACAGTACAATGCATCAGGCAGCAGTTATGCCGAAGTGCTTAGCAGATATGACGTAAGGGGATAACAATAGAAAATAGTGGTAATTGCAAAAAAGATGTCCTGTTTTTGATAGGACATCTTTTTTCGATACATACAATATGGATATTATACAGTAAATTTATGGAGATTTTCCATTAATATCTGCACTTTATTATCAAGCTCTGCCACAATCTTTCCTGCATCATTGACGGAGGATGCCAGACCAATGGACATGGCGGAGGTTTCTTCCGTTACAGCAGCGTTATCTTGTGCAAGATTGTTGAGCTGCTCCAGTGAGGAGATAACGTTCGACCGCTGTTTTTCCATTTCGGCTGTTATGGTATCAATGGAATGAAGGGAGCTGGCAACGCTGTTTAGTTCTTGGTAAAGCTGATTAAAGATATGCTGCGTTTCGGACAAGGAATTTACCTGTATATCAACAGAGTTGTTAATTTCTCTCATCACTTCAATAGAACGTGATGAATTAGATAATAATTCACCTAAAACATGCCGTATTTCTCCTACAGAAGAGGCAGATTGTTGTGCAAGCTTGCCGATCTCATCTGCCACAACAGCAAAGCCCCTGCCAGAATCGCCTGCTCTTGCTGCCTCAATGCTTGCGTTAAGAGCAAGAAGGCTGGTCTGATCCGAGATTTCGTTAATTAAATTGGCAGCAACTTGGATTTGCTGTACAGACTGGTTGGTGAGCTCTGTCTGTTCATGCATCGCATTGATATCGGTTCTGGTTTTATTGTTGATCTCAATAAGACGATTTAAGGTTGTCATAGAGTTCTCACTGATCTGTTTCATATCTTTGGCGTTGCTGTCCAAGGCTGTGATCTCTCCGCTGGTCGTGTTAATCTGGTTAGCCATAATATTGACTTCATTGGTTGCATCACTGGTGGAAGCAGCTTGATTTGTCACATTATTTGCGATGGAATCTACGGCGGTTGACACTTCATCGATGGAGCCTTGCATATTGTGGAAGGTAGTATCAAATGTTTGTAGTGCGCTGTTAATTCCTTCCGATACATTTTTAATATCAAACAACAGAGTGCGCATATTTTGCTGTGCAATATTTAAGGCGTCAGCAGTTTGACCAATCTCATTTCTCTGCAATACATGTATCTCAGTAGTCATGTCGCCTTTTGACAGGCTTTCAGCAAAACTTTGAATTTTTTTCAAAGGCTTCACAAGCTTGCTGCCAAATAAAAATGCGATAAATAATGCAATTACAATGGAACCTATAAAGACAGAGTTGATTCTTACTAAGACAGAAGAATAATTTTTGTCCAGAAATGTTTTGACTTCGAGCGTGTCGCGCTGCATATCATCCACATAATTACCCGTACAGATCATCCAGCCCCACGGCTCAAAAAGCTGGGAAAAGGCAATTTTTGGAGCGATTGTCACACCGTCCGCTTTGGTAAAGCTAAATTCTGTATAGCCACATTTTTCAGGAATT
>CAMUFS010000160.1 GCA_947088195.1 uncultured Clostridia bacterium | reverse complement strand
ATCCTGTTTACAAAGACTTCTATCTCTCTAAGTGCAAGGCGTTCATCATTTAAATCAACTTCATAAAAATATACCATAGGCATATCATCAGATTCGTATTCCATAAATAGTTGTATGTACTCAATATTACTTTCTATAACAATCACCTTCCCATCAAATTATCTGACATCAACCACATGCTTGATTCTCAATATCGTATAAATTTCTATTTGATTATATCACTTCTATTTCTTATTTACCACTAAAAAATAATACCATAGCAACCGCTATATCTTACTTGTCTTTAGAAAGCAGGGTTTTAAAATCTGGCATTAAAATAGCACTTTTTATTAAGACACATACCTCTAAATTTGCTATAATAATTAGAAGTATAAGGAGGATATAGGATGAAACACCAAAAAGAAATTGTTGAGAAAGTGATAGAGTATATTGAGAAAAATTTAGAGAAAGAAATTAATTTAGAAAATATATCAAGAAATATTGGCTACTCCAAATTCCACCTGAATCGGGTTTTTACAGAGCAGACAGGAATTACAATTTATAAATATCTGCAGAATCGCAGGCTTACGGTTGCTGCTGAAAAATTGATTAAAACAGATAAGCCAATCACACAAATTGCATATGAAGCTGGATATGATACACAACAGTCATTTTCGTTTGCTTTTAAGCAGGTGTATTTCTATCCGCCTAAGATGTATAGAGATATTGGAATATTTATACCAAAACAAAACAAAATTTTTATGTGCGATACTTATATATTTAGATGCCACAAATTTATGACCAAAATTAAGGAGGCTGCAGCATGAGTACAATTCCTTATGTTATTGAACAGACCAGCCGTGGAGAAAGAAGCTATGATATTTTTTCAAGGCTACTATCGGACAGAATTATTTTTTTAGGGGAGGAAGTCAGTGATGCTTCTGCTAGTCTTATTATAGCACAGATGTTATTTTTGGAGGCACAGGACCCAAATAAAGAGATACAGCTTTATATTAACAGCCCCGGCGGCTCTATAACAGCCGGATTTGCCATTTATGATACGATGCAGTATATCAAATGTGATGTTTCTACAATATGTGTAGGACTTGCCGCAAGCTTTGGGGCTTTTTTGTTAGCAGGAGGCGCACCGGGAAAACGTATGGCATTAGCCAATTCTGAAATTATGATACATCAACCAGCCATACATGGCAATGGTATTCAAGGGCAAGTCAGTGATATACGAATAATGTCAGAGCATGTACAAAAAAACAAGCAAAGATTAAATTATATTTTAGCCGAGAATACAGGTCATACTATAAAAGAAATAGAAAGGGATACAGATAGAGATAATTTTATGAGTGCGGAGGAAGCCTTAAAATATGGTTTAATTGACGTTGTTATTTCAAAAAGAAAGTAAAATATAACTATTCATTATAACTAGAATAGCCCAGAGGACTATGGACTGTTCTCTGGGCAGACTATGCACAAGCAGGCTTCTATAAACAAAAACAATAATATTTTAAGTAAAAATACATTCCCCAATCTTGATCATTGGCATATGGATCATAAAATCTTCCTTCTTCTCCATTAATAGAGACAGGATACAGATAAGCACAGGAGGCACTGCCATCTATGTGAAATAGGCTTAAAACTCCTCGGTGGGAAACTTCTGCTTTTTTCAAATAGTCTTTGTCACCAGTGATGGTTGCATAATGATAAAATACATTTCCGCTGAGTGCACTCCAATAATGCGGGAATGTATCTCCATATCGTTTCTTTTTTCCAAACCAATAGCCATCCCAATGTCTAATAGCCGTCTCATAAAGATGATAATCGGGCTGTATCCCATTAAAAAGCTCAAGAACTTTTAGTTGAAGCTTTGCACCTTCTAAATATTTTTCCTCTTTTGTCACTTCATACATTTGTAAAAGCATATTTGCCGCGGGGGCAACAATGCTCTGCTCATAATTGACCTCGTGTGCAGGATAATGTAATCCATTGGCAAGGATATGATCGCAATGTTCTCTAAAATATGTTATCAGCATTTCATATTCTGTCGTCATCTGTTGAGTTATAAGCAGAGTAGAAACCTCTTTTAATGGAATTTCGATCGCATAAAAATGTGTGCCGCCTTGTCTGTAAAAAGATAACAATGCACGAAATGCATATAATAAATATTGTTTTTCGGCGTAGAGCTTATATAATTCCATATAAAAAATGCTAACCCACGGATAATTATACAGTCTGTGATGGCTATTGTTTTTTTGATAATCATTATATACCATTCCAGTTTTTGTATCAAAAAGCTCTCTTTCTACATAGGCAATATAATTTGATAGACTGTCCGATAATTGCTTATCTTTGTGTGATTGCAGGTATTTGGCAAGTAAAATGCCCATTCCTATGCGTTCGCGCCCACCATTGTAATCATTTCTTGTATTGTAATACAGATTTTTGTCCTCATTGTCATATATTAAGTAGGCACCATGTAATCTGCTGGTAGAATTGCAATATTGTTGTTTTTCAGCAATAAAGTGACAGCGGCGTTCCACAAGTTTTTCTATAGCAGGCAGTACAAGGATTTTGCAATAGGTTTTGATATTTTTTATAACTATAGTATAAATGTGCTCACCGTATGCAAGGTCAGATTCTTGAATAAAAATGGTATGATCAGATATGGTAAAAGCTACTTTTCTGTCTTGATCGGTTATATTAATATCAGATGCAGAGAATGAAAAAGTAGGTTTTATGGAGAGATTGACGCTCTCTTTTTCGAAAATAATATACGATTTTGCATGGACAGCAATAAAATTTGGATTATATATGGAAAGCTTTTGGTAAAAATCTTCTTTTCCATTGTGCCAAAATAAAGTCCAAGCGATGGTAAAGCTTTCTTTTGGTGCAAGTGTCATAGGAGAAGGATGAAGAAGAAAATCACCTCGGTCATTGCTGATCTGGGATAGGTCACGCTCGACACTATAGCCGCTTAACGCGCCTTCCGTCAAGACAAGCCCCAAGTGTGGGCTTTCCCCACCCATGCGAAGTGCCATTACATAGGAAATATTTTCTCCACACCATATATGAGTATGACAACGTGCAGTCATACATGTGGCAGAGCTTTTATAATCATCATGAAAAGGAGTGTAGATGGAAATATCTCTTAGAGATGTGAAAATATCATAATTGGTTATATTTGTAAAAGTATATTTTTCAGTTGTGATTTCATCTGAGGAGTGGGAAGCTTTTGTCACTTCAATCCCTTCGGGCACTTTTACAGTTCCCCATTCTGTTGCACCTTCAATCCAATTCATTTGATAGGGATCGGTTGGATGAATAAATTCTTTCATGTTATTATTTTCCTTTTTATAATTTTATTTTTATTTTTGGAAGTAGATGTTATAATTATAACAAATAGAAAGAGAGTTGCAAGAGCTTCTTTATATTGTAATACTTACTTAATATGATAAGGAGAGGACGAAATGAATATAAGATTGGCAGATAAGACAGACGTTGATTTTCTTTTACAATATGATAAGCATATTCAAAAAGAAGAATTAATGTCTGTTTTATTATTAAAACGAATACTTGTGGTGGAGGAAAAAAAGGAGCAGATTGGCTGGCTGAGATGGAATTTATTTTGGGATAATACACCCTTTATCAATATGCTATTTTTTCTTGAACCATATCGAAATCAGGGATATGGTGCAGCTTTGGTTTCTTTTTGGGAAAAGCAGAGAAAGGAGGAGGGCCACCAGCTTGTTATGACATCTACCTTGGCAAATGAGACAGCACAACATTTTTATCGCAAATTACATTATGTGGATGCAGGTGCATTGCTGCTTCCCGGTGAACCCTTGGAAATTTTCTTTATAAAGGAAATAAAATAGAGAAATATCAGTGTTTTTGTTGTCGAAATTCGCTGGGAAGGCTTTGTGTGATTTCTTTAAATGCTTTGGTAAATTTGCTCTGGCTGCTATAGCCAACCATGGAGGCAATAGAAGAAATGCTTTCTTTTGTTTCTAAAAGAAGCTTCATAGCTTGCTTTATTCGATATTCTTTCATATAGGCGGCAATGGGCATACCATATACCGCTTTAAAATCAGCTTTAAGGGAAGAAGTATTTATTAGATACTGTTTGGATAATTCTTCGATGGTATATTTTTGGCTTAGGTTTTTGGTGAGTTTATCATGTATTTCTTTTATAAGAGCTTCTTGGGAAGGACGCAAGAGCTTGCTTTTTTGACAAGATTTTTCCTGCATAGAAAGAATTGGACAAGTAATGTCCATTAAATTCTCGATCATATGGTGTAGCAGCTTTCCTTGTTCTGTGTCAGCAGCCTTATAATATACTTCCTTTCCATTTCGTTTGCTTGTAATTAAATTTCCGGCTTTCAGTGCTTTTAGATGATGGGATACGGCGGGACTGCTCATCTCCATCATAGCGGAAAGATTTATCACGCACTCTTCACAGTGACAAAGCAGCCAGAAAATTCGAATCCGGCTGCTGTCACTGAGCAGCTTAAAAATATCGGATATGGTTTGAAAGCTTTGGTTTGCTGGTATCTCATTGATATTGTGTTCCATGATCTGCCCATGCTCGTGGGGTAATTGAATAGTTTGCATAAACATTATCCTTTCTTTTTGTAAAGAATTATATCACTTCTACCACTGACTTACAATCCTTTATTAGCCCAAAAGGAAATTTTTTTCGCCTGATTGGAAGAAAACTATCATTATATATTGAAAAAACATGAAAAAAATAGTATAGTATGGTTAAACAATTAAATATATGTTTAATCAAAAATGTGGGAGAGCTCTCCCCATATTCCGTGTCCTCGCATGGTCTGGCACAGGAAAATATGAATAATTAGACCATGCAGAAAGAGGGTTTGTATGAAAAAAACTTATAAGATTGATGTGGATTGTGCAAATTGTGCAAATAAGATGGAGGAGGCTGCCAAAAAGACAGCTGGTGTGAAGGATGCAGTTGTAAATTTTATGACACTTAAGATGAATGTAGAATTTGAGGAGGGGGTAGAACCCAAAACAGTGATGCAGCAGGTCCGCGCAAATTGTAAGAAGGTTGAGGACGACTGCGAAGTATTTATCTAAAAGATCAGGAAGCGTCTTAAAAAATTTCCACTGATAAACTGGCAATAACGTTTATGGGTTTGTTTGTGTTCAGATTCGATAAAGATATTTATGCATAAAAGTGGCGCAGAAATGAGGATGACTATGAGCAAAAAGCAGAAAAAAATGTTGTTTCGAATTATTATAACGGCAGTTCTTATGGTGATATTACACTTTCTACCCATCGAGGGCATACTTCGGTTTGTGTTGTATATGGTGCCATATCTAATAATAGGTTATGATATTTTGATAAAAGCAGGAAAAGGTGTTAAGAATCGCCAGATGTTTGACGAGAGTTTTCTTATGGCAATCGCAACGGTCGGTGCGATTGTGTTGGCGGTATTTAAAAGTGGAGATTACACGGAAGCCATCGCTGTTATGCTGTTTTATCAGGTTGGAGAATGGTTTCAGAGCTACGCGGTGGGAAAGAGCCGAAGAAATATCAGTGATCTGATGGATATACGCCCAGACTATGCCAATATAGAATTTGAGGGAACGCTGAAGCAGATAGATCCAGATGAGGTGGAAATTGGCAGTATAATTGTGGTGCAGCCCGGAGAGAAGGTGCCGCTTGATGGAATTGTTGTGGAAGGAAGCTCCAGTTTAAATACCAGTGCGCTGACCGGAGAAAGCCTTCCCCGTGAGACATCGGTCGGAGATGAGATTATCAGCGGCTGTATTAATATGACGGGAAGAATAAAAATCCAGACAACGAAGGAATTTGGCGAATCTACCGTTTCCCGCATCCTTGATCTTGTGGAGAATGCAAGCTCCAGAAAATCAAAATCCGAAGATTTTATTTCCAAATTTGCCAGAGTGTATACGCCTCTTGTATGTTACAGTGCACTAGCTCTCGCTGTGTTGCCGCCACTCTTTCGCATCGTTATTATGGGTGTACCTGCAGACTGGGGAGAGTGGGTATATCGTGCCTTGACTTTCCTAGTAATTAGTTGCCCCTGTGCTTTGGTGGTCAGTATTCCACTCAGCTTTTTTGCCGGAATCGGGGGAGCCAGCAAGGAAGGTATTCTGGTAAAAGGCTCCAATTATCTGGAAACGTTGGCGCAAACAAAATATGTTGTTTTTGATAAAACAGGAACTTTAACACAGGGAGTATTTGAGGTCAATGGCATCCATCACAATGAGATAGAAAATGCAAAGCTGGTGGAGTATGCTGCGCTTGCAGAAAGTGCGTCTTCTCATCCTATTAGCAAAAGCTTGCAGCGCGCGTATGGAAAAGAAATTGACCGAAGCAGAGTGACTTCTGTTCAGGAGATCAGTGGAAGAGGCGTGATTGCTACAGTGGATGGTATGGAGATAGCGGCAGGCAATGATAAGCTGATGAAGCAGCTTCAGGTGACATATATCGATTGTCATCATGTGGGAACAATTATTCATATGGCGATAGATGGAAGCTATGCTGGTCATATTGTGATATCGGATATTGTGAAAGAAAATGCAAAAGAAGCCATATCTGCACTTAAAGCATCTGGCGTAGAGAAAACAGTAATGCTTACTGGTGACGCAAAAAATGTGGCGGATCAAGTGGCTGCAACACTTGGAATCCATGAGGTCTACAGCGAGCTGCTTCCAGCCGGAAAGGTTTCCAAGGTGGAGGAGCTTTTAAGCAAAAAACCTGCAAAGGCAAGGCTGGCATTTGTGGGAGATGGCATTAATGATGCACCTGTTCTCTCAAGAGCAGACATTGGCATAGCTATGGGTGCCATGGGATCGGATGCTGCGATTGAAGCGGCAGATGTGGTATTGATGGATGATGATCCGATAAAAATAGCCAAAGCGATCCGCATCTCGCGCAAATGTCTGCGCATCGTGTATGAAAATATTTGGTTTGCCATTGGCATAAAAGCGATATGCCTAGCGTTGGGAGCGTTAGGAATTGCTAATATGTGGCTGGCTGTTTTTGCAGATGTAGGAGTCATGATACTAGCAGTGCTCAATGCGATTCGGGCATTGTTTGTAAAAAAATTATAAAAAAATATAGTGGTTATTGTGTGAAAAATATATTGTACAATAGCCGCTATTTTTTAGTATAGGAAAATTTAT
>CAMUFS010000159.1 GCA_947088195.1 uncultured Clostridia bacterium | reverse complement strand
GACATCTCGCCTCGCACTACCATAACACCTCCGCCAAGCATCAGCACAAACATTAAAAAATTTGACAAAAATTCAAATATTGGTATGTACTTAGAGAAAACCGCTGTTGTCTCTAGCTGCGCATCGCGAAAATTGTCATTTTCCACATCAAACTTTTTTATCTCAAAATCTTCCTTGGCAAATGCCTTGACCACTCGATTGCCACTGATATTTTCCTGCGCAAATGCATTGAGGCTGGAAAACATCTGCCGATTCTTCCAAAATGCTGGGCGCAGATTCTTAATCTGAAAATACGTCGTGGCAGCCGTAAATGGCAAAACCAGTATCATAATGCACGCCATCCTCACATTTACCGTAAACATCATAACCAGCGCAAAGAAGAAAATTAAAAATGCTTCCAGACAAGAATACATTACATGTGATACAAAATGGCGCACCGCATCCATATCACCGGTCTGTCTAGACATTAAATCACCGGTGCGGTTTTTGTTATAAAAATTAAAATCCTGCAGCAACAGCCTTTTGTATACCTCATCTCGCAGCGAGTACAACGTCCCCTGAGATGCTGTCTCCATACAAAACAGCATAACCAAGCGAAGTGCACTTCGAAGCACGGTAGATGCCAGCAAAAAAAGAATTAACTGCGGCAGAATCGCCCTGTTTCCTCCTTCCACAACTTCCTCAATAATTCTTCCCGAAATCTGCGGTTTAATCACAGCCAGCGCAGACGCCACCGGAATAATCAGAAAACCGGTCAGCAGATATTTCCTGTACCTTTTCATAAAAGGATAAAACCATTTAAAGGCCTCCATATGAACTCCTTTCCATGCGATCACGCATATCCATTCAGGAACATCTCCATTATGTACCTACAAGGCAGTATAACGAAAACTGTCGAAAATAGAAATGTAGTTTTCGGCTTTTTTAATGGATATTTTTATAAAAATTCTATGTTTTTACTGGTTTTTTAAATTTAATATATAGATTTACAGATTTTTTTACTTGAATATTATCGAGAAAGAGATAAGAGATGGAAGCAGATTTTTTCAATCTTTTGTTGCGAAATTTTTGCAAATATTTTATAATAGAACGAGCAATATATTAAGTCAGGTATCAGCCATTATAAGGAGACAGTAGTATGTATGATTGTCGGTACGATATTACTTATAACGATTTTAACCCGACGGTTTTATTTGTCAGCAAGTCAAGAATGATAAAGGATTCCCGTTACCATGATCATGATTTTACGGAAATTACTTTTATTTTATCGGGGAGAGGCCAGTATTGTATAAATGGAGATTTCTATGATGTGCAGGCAGGGGATTTAATTATTTGTAATTCGGGTGTCTTTCACCGGAATATTGTCGTAAATCCCAAAGAGCCTACTGTGGAATTTTTTGTAGGCTTTACCGATTATCATTTCAGAGATATGCCTAAGGATCAGATTATCCTCAAGAATGGCAGTTATCTGCTCCACACAGACACAGAGCTGCGACAGAGCTTGTCCAGACATTGTTATGCGATGCTGGCCGAAAATGAAACCGATCAGGTCGGAAAATATTTTATGCTTAAAGCACATTTGATGCAATTTCTGCTTCTTCTTTTAAGACAGGAGACAGATCCAAGACCTGTTCAGAATGGTTGCCATTTTGACTCGCATTATAAAAGCTATGCCGTCAACCAGATTGTCGATTATCTGGATGCACACTACAGCGAAAAGATTTCCTTGGATCGCATTGCACAAAATATGTATTTAAGCCCTGTCTATGTCTCCAAGATTTTTAAGGAGGAAACGGGCGAATCACCCATTAATTATCTAATTCGTATTCGTTTGGAAAAAGCAAAAGATATGTTGGCTGCGCCAAATCCAGAGAGCATTAAGAAGATCGCCAATGATGTGGGATACGAGGACGCCTATCACTTTAGCAAGCTATTTAAAAAATACTATGGCGTATCTCCCTTGCATTATAAGAAGAAGATTTCATAAACCTTTTGGCTATATGGACCTTTCACTAGAAGCATGAGAAAGGTCCATGTAGCCAAATTACTTTTATCCTCCGCTATCCCGCTTAGCGTTTATCACAAAACAAAAGCGAGAGCTCTTATTTCTTATTCCTAAATTCCTCCAGCGGCGCTCCTGAAAGTATCACGGCATTCACATCATATCCGCCATCTGATTTTAGAAAAACGATTGCCTCCACCTTTTTTGAAGTATCTTTAAGAACCCTTCTTGTTCTATAAAAGCTCTCCTTATAATCTGGACGTAAATATGGCACAAGCTTCTCGATCTCCTCTCTATCTTCTATGCGAACTTGTGTATCATCGAAATACAACCTAATACTTTCAACCATAGTAGCATCAAATTTCCCTAACATTAAATCTGTCGCAATTTGATGTTCCTCCAGAAAATGCAGCGTCTCTGTACATGCTCCATAAATTGGAATCTCACTTATACCACAATATTTTCCTTCTCCACTGACACTCTGAATATCCATCATAGCTACAACTCCGCTATCCAAGGCTTCCTGAAACCCTAAGTCTTCATATTCTCGACAATAAATTTCCATAAATTCTGGAATCCATTCTTCTTCCAGCAACTCCATATGGTATGTTATATCCATTATATCTATGCTTACTATCTCTCCTTCTTGAAATCTTTTTTTCATAGCTGCTTTATACTCTTTAGAAGAATAGATTTCCTCCATACTATCGCCTATCTCACTGGCTGGGAACCAGAATTTCTTATAACTTTCCTTTCCATTTTTTAAATTAAACTTTACATTAAAATAAATATACTCGTCATCTGAACGCCATTCTGTTTTTTTTGTTGCAACCTCCATTCCCTTCTCTGCCATCTTATATGCAATTTCTGGATCTAACTCCATATTTCTAAAGATATATTGTTCCATTCCCCTAATATATTCTCCTGATGCACGATTGATATAGACATTGCCCTCATTTAATGATGGCACAGAAATGGCAATAGAGCTCACATTCTCCTTTTTGGGTATAGACTTATTGATTCCATACCAGTCACCTCGTATGCTGAAGGCAATGAGAAATACTACGATACCAGTAGCCAAAAGCTGTCTTTTATAAGAAAATATGGCATGGATATCCATCTGAAAAAGCACCTCGATAAATCCATGAGACAACACCAAGCCAAAGATTAATCCAAAACAAAACCATGTCATTTGTATGGATTCCGAGGTAGAGCTCCCCAACAACGCAAAGAAAATTCCACTTCCCAAGGATAAAGGAATAACCAGAAGGATTCGATACAGATTTAAAATCCTTACAAATGCAATGGATTTACCCGCCGCCTCAGAAGGACGTTTTTTATACAATAACAGTGCAATAACCCCTGCTATCACCATCAGCAAAAAACACTGTAAAATATACAAAGCAAAGGAAGTTCCTGTCATATAGACATAAAACCGATCTTCAATAGATACAAATTTTTGTCCAAAATAAATAATGGCAAGCAGCGGAGAAGTAAAGTGTACATCCTCCAAAATATTCCAATTCCCATAATGTGTCGAAATAAATAATTCTAAATATCCCTCCATTAAAGCGCGCACTGTCATGGCATAAATAAACAGCACCCCACCTGTTATTAGACAAGTAATCATATTTCCTGTCAGCATAACCGCAACAAGCATAAGATTATAAAAAAATAAAAAGAACAAAATATGCACACCAAAAGTGATTGCCGCCATCGACAGCATACTTCCTGTTATGGCTGTAAACCGACTGATAATAATCAGGCAGATAAGACAGCTAATCAGATAAGGCAACAAATACAGCACAATGCCATTGACATAACACGAAGCAAAAATAACCTCTCTTCGAACGGGAATGGAATGATACAGATCCACCTTTTTCTTTGAAAATAACCACGCAAATCCCGCGATTGCACAGATAATGGCAAAGCACGCTGTCAAGACAGTATTAACTCCCATTCCAAAAAATGCCGAAAAGATGGCAACAACATTTTCATGATATACTATCTCATCATAACCAGAAACATTCTGTAATGTTATCATCATCCCCAATGGCATAGCAATAAAAAATGTAAGTGATGTAAGAACCAAAAGCCACATCCGACGCTTTATATCTTCTATACATAATTTAAAGAATGATATTTTTGATGTCATAACCTGCCACCTCCGTTTCACTGATAAAAATTTCCTCCAAGGACAATGGCAGAACCTCATAAAACAATGGTTCACACTCTGCTATTGTCGTCTCTATCTGATTGACAGAGCCCTTCACTGTAAGTGTGTTAAGAGAACCTCTCTGCTCCACCTTCATAATTTCCAGCTTCTTCTTTAAATTATCCAGATCCTCTGTCTTTTTTAGAACACACTGAATCTTATGAATATTTAATTTCATATCCTCCAGATCCTTTGACAGCAGGATCCCTCCCTTGTGCAAAAGACCTACATGGTCACAGATATCCTCAAGCTCTCTCAGATTATGGGACGCCACCACAGGTGTCATGCCCCTCTCTTCTATCTCTTTAATAAAAATGCTTTTCACCGCCTGCCTCATCACCGGATCAAGCCCATCAAAGGTCTCGTCACAAAGAAGATATTTCGTATTGGAACAGATGCCCAGTATCACAGAAAGCTGCTTTTTCATGCCTTTTGAAAAGGTGTTGATCTTTCTTCCTCCATCCAATCCAAACTGCTCCAACAAATGAAGAAAACGCATCCCATCAAACTCTGCATATACACTTTGATAATACCGTTTCATAATTAACGGTGTCGCATTTGCAAAAAAATACTGTTCATCCGAGATATAAAATAATTTCTGTTTGCTTTCTGATGTCTCATACACTGGCTTTCCATCTATTAAGATCGTCCCTTCATCTGGTTTTAACACCCCACACACCATACGAAGAAATGTACTCTTTCCAGCTCCATTTGTGCCGATAAGTCCAAATACCGCACCCTCCTGTATGGTGGCATCTATCTTGTCTACCGCTCTTATCCCACCAAAGGATTTACAGATTCCCTTTGCCTCAATCATCGATCTCCCTCCTCATAGTACGATGTCAGCTTATCAATCAAATGCTCCTTGCTGATGCCAGCCTCCATTGCATGTTTTGCGAGCGTTCTGGTTTCCTCGTCAATTATCTTCTCTCTATTTTCCCTCCATTCTGTTTCCTTTGACACGTAATTTCCCCTGCCTTTCACTGTATAGATATATCCCATCTCCTCAAGCTCTGCATATGCCCGTTGAATTGTATTAGGATTTACAGTAAGCTCAAGTGCCAGACTTCTGACACTTGGCAGCTTGCTCTCCGCTTCAAGAGCCCCGCGGATAATCAGATTCTGGAGCTTTTCTGTCACCTGTTCATAAATTGGACGTTTATCCCGGTAATCCAGAATAATCATAGATCCTCCTTTCCTGTAGACACTGTATTATATGTTATGTGTGTATTAATTATCTTAATACACTTATAGCATAAAAAAAGAATATTGTCAAGGGATTCGATTCTCTGTATAAAAATGATTCTTTTTGAACGATTGTGACCATTTAATATAAGAATAGGACCACCCAGCGAACTGCCTATGGTCCTACGGAACCTATTGAAACTCAAGTTAATCCGAAATTCACTACTCTAAATATTTGAAATAAACGCTTGCCTATCACTTGTTTTTCTATCCTTTGGAAATTATCGGACTGAAATTTTTGTGACTTGTCTGAACATATAGCAACTACCGTTCTTTCCTTTATTACTGGTAATAGCTGATCCAATAAATTGATATTATCTTTATTTCCATTCTGCCATTCAACAAGATTTCCATATGGAACATCTGTAAATACAATATCTGCTTTAAAATCATTATCTAATGAAAAATTTGATAAAATATCTGCTTTAAACACTTTGCGTTCTATTTCATGTGTTGAATTTTCCAATATGTCCAATAAATTAGCTGCACTATTTAATGCTTCGATATGTGAGTTTTTGTTATATAATGATAATAAATCATTTATTTGCTGTATTCTTTTTTTGAATCCGTTTTTATCAAGCAATGATAAATTCTCGGTGGTAAGCTGTATAGCATCATCACTTATGTCAGAAGCTATTATTGTCTTTATTCTTTCAAAATTCAAAAAACCAAGTACCGTTAGCAGATAACCGCCGCCACAACAAGGATCATAAATACATACACTGTCTGGATTACCCAAATGCTCTAAACATCTACTAAATATTTCTTGTGCGAGCCTTACCGGAAAATTAGGATATCCTGCTCTGTGAACAATAACTTTTCCGCTTGCCAAATCTTCAAAATTCCTGTTTTCAAGATATTTGTATACCATTAAAATATTCTCCATAAATCAATCATATTTTTTCTCCATAATCCAATTATCAACTATTATAGCAGCTTGTACAGGTGAAATGTCAGTAGTGTCCAGTAAAGTTATAGGATATGAAGCATTCTCGTTTGACTGCTGTTTCAGCCATTTATTAAAATCCATAGAGCTTCTAATCCAATTATCATCACTTACCCTGCGTCCTTTACGCATTCGCTCTTCCAAAACAGCATCCTCACAGACAACGGCAAGATAATAAATATGAGTAAACAACTCTCTTTCTGGTAAATTTTCAAGTTGTTTGGGCACTCTGCAACCACATAGCACAACAGGCTTACCAGCTTGTGCAATATTGGCACATACCCTTAACCATAAACGATTATACTCGAAATAATCATCCTCTGGTGTATTGTAGATATCATTCCATAATAAGTCGCTTTCCATTACAATATACTCTTTTTCGTTAATAAACAATTCATTGCAAAGCGTTGATTTTCCAACACAAGAAGCTCCAGTAACAATAAATAATGGTTGTTTTTTAGTAAGTATCATAATAATCCTCTTCTTTCAAATACTATCAACGTGTTTTTTGTTACTCTCAACTGTATTTACTTAATATTCGCGTTCCAGTTGTAGATAGGAGGTCCCTTCAACAATATAAAGGGTAAAAGAGCATAACTTTTAGTCAAAATGTCAAAAAACATACTTTATACAAAACATCCTTATAGGCTATTTGTAATTGTGGGGTGGTGAATCATATTCGAGAAGGGTCCGCCCAAAGAATTGGCTATAGTCCTCCGTCACCCCGCTCCCGCTTAGTTCAAAACGTAGCGGACGCTAAGCTCGTGAGAAAC
>CAMUFS010000158.1 GCA_947088195.1 uncultured Clostridia bacterium | reverse complement strand
TGAACTAAGCGGGAGCGGGGTGACAGAGGACTATAGCCAATTCTCTGGGCGGACCCTTCTAAAATATGATTCACCACCCCACAATCACAAATAGCCTATAAAGATGTTTTGTATAAAGTATACTATTTTTTAATATATGAAAAAAGCACGCCGGGGGAGACGTGCTTTTTTCTGGAATGGAATGTATTTCCATAGAGGAGTTTATACAATTTCTTATCTGACCAAAGCTTCCCATTCTTTTGGCAAATAAGAAAGAGTATGGCGAATCATGTCCCTTAATAGGGGTCTTGCGTCCTTAGGAAGACAATGAGCCTTTACTAGAGGATCATTGGTGAACGCTTTCAATGCCAACTCAAAATCAGGATGAAGAGCAGCCCGCAGGATGTCTTCATGATTTTCTACATGTGGCTTTGTCAATGCAAGTAGATTTTCTGGCATCTCTCCTGCAATTAGTGGAAAGATGGAATCTTTTGCAAATACAGCGTTGGTTTCCACAACGGCTGTTCTTGGAAGATTTGGTATCTGGCCGTAGGTGTTAGGAATATTGACATTGCTTACCATGCGAGTTAGTCCACATAAAGCCTTGATTAACAATACACCCTCCTCACCAGATGGCTCAAGCTTTACACCTTCCTCGCCTTTCACAAGCCTTGCGCTTTTCTTCAGACGTTTTTTCAAATCTTCTTTTCTATAGGCTACGGTTGTTAAACCGAATTTCCAGCTTTTGACGGTATCGGGATCATTAAGATACTCATCACCCGGCATAAATTCAGCGAGATGACGGTCGCCCGCTGCCGCTATATATCCATAACGGCGGAACAGATCAAATTTTACACGCTGTGCGCTGACAAAGGAATTATTCATCCAATTATCGTCACCGCCCTCGTCCATGCCTTCTTCATAATGTTCATCTATGTATTCTTGATATACAGGAAATAGATCAATACCCTTGTAGGAAGCGCGATCAAACCAGGTAAAGTGGTTGATTCCCAAAACGTTGACCATAATTTCACTTCTATCAATCTTTTCAATGCCAAATTTTTTCTCACAAATGGTTTTTAAAATTTTCTGTGTGCCAAATACCTCATGGCAGCAGCCAAATGCCTTGATTTCAGGAAAGATGTGATATAATACCTTCACACACAAAGACATTGGATTAGTGTAATTGATAACCCATGCCTTTGGAGCGTATGCCTTTATCGCCTCAGCGATCTCCACATACATGGGAAGAGTGCGCAGCGCCCTCACTAACCCTCCGGGTCCAGCCGTGTCGCCAACAGATTGGTAGATACCATATTTTTCAGGAAGATGAACGTCATATTCCATCTCATCAAAGGTACCGGGCAGAATAGAAATAATTACAAAATCAGCACCTGTTAATGCATCCTTTAAAGAAGGAACCGCTTGATACTTCCATTTTCCACAGGTATCAGTATTCGCAGTTAAGCGATTTCCGATTGTTTCATTATGTCTAGCAGCTTCCATATCAATATCATAAAGTGCAACTGTGCCAGAAAGTGCAGGCTCTACAGCAAGATCGCCCATCAGGCTCCATGCCCAGCCGCGGGAACCGCCGCCAATATATGCAATCTTTAAATCAGTGACTTTAGAATCATGATAGATCATAATGGAATCCCCTTTCTTGACATAACAGTTATACTTGCTTTACGTTTGTTATTATAATATAATATAGACGAAGAAAATTGAAATATATTGTCCTTTTTTATAAAAAATAGAACTATAGAATACAATCACATAAAATGAGGCAGATATGAAGCAGATCATATTTAAAGAACGTATTCCCGGACTAATGACAGAACAGGTGATCAACGATGAAGAATTTAATATGGATGTCAGGCATATGCACAGTGAATATGAGATCTATTATCTTTTGGAGGGAAAGCGTTATTATTTTATAGAAAGTGAGACAATTTTAATAAAACCGGGAACACTTTTATTTATAAAAAAAGAGACCATTCATAAAACCAGCAGTGTTGCGGGCAGTCCGCATTATAATAGAATGTTGATTGAGCTAAAACAGGATTGGATGGAAGATTTCTTTCAGAGGCTTCGGGTTGTCACTATCGAGGGCTTTTTTGAGAAATGTCGGGTTGTGGAGCTTGACAAAGAGGGGCAAAAGCTGGCAGAACAGACAATTCTTGCCATTTCTAAGGAGGCACATGACAGAGAGATTGGATATGAACAGATGATACGAGCGCGGCTGATAGAATTAATGCTATACATTATTCGCAATCAGCAGATGGGACCACCGACTGACTCATCAGGAAAGCAGCTTTCTGCAAAATGCTGCAAGGTCAATGAAGTGGCAGAGTATATTCAAGAAAATTGTCATAAAAAATTGTCTTTGATATGGTTGTCAGAACACTTTTTTGTAAGTAAATGTTATCTTAGTCGTATTTTTAAGGAAGTCACAGGCTTCACCGTAAATGAGTATCTGACGGTGCAGAGAATTAAAAGAGGGCGACAGCTTTTAGAGACAACAAATTATAGCATAACACAGGTTTCTGAGATGGCAGGATTTGAGAGCGTTACCTATTTTGAAAGGGTATTTAAAAAACAAATGGGGCAAACACCGCTTACATACAGAAAGCTGCGCATGGAAAAAATAAAAGAATCATAGACTGAGGTATTTTTATGAATGAAGAAAGGTTTTCACAGGCATGTCAGAAAATAGTATGTCATAATAGAGAGAGGAATAAAATTGGCACTTTAGGTGAAAAAACACTTCATGCTGTATTAAAAAATTATTTTGAGCCAGATGAGACAAAACAAGAAATACGTGTGGGAACATATTATGCTGATATTTTTGACGGAGAGGCAATTATTGAGATACAGACGCGCCAATTTAATAAACTGAGAGAAAAGCTTTCTATTTTCTTAAAAGAGTATCCTGTAACGATCGTATATCCGGTTCCGGGACAGAAACGGTTATATTGGCTGGATCAGGAAACTGGGGAGCTGTCTGAGGGAAGGCTGTCACCCAAAAAGGGAACCCCTTATGAAATTTGCGCAGAATTATATAAGATCAAAAATTATCTAAGAAATCCCAATTTACATTTTCATATTTTGGTGCTGGAATTGGATGAATATCGTTTTCTTAATGGGTGGAGCAAAGATAAAAAACGCGGTTCCTCGCGTTGTGATAGAATACCTAAAAGAATTATAAGTGAGCTTTGCATAGCGACGAGGGAGGATTATAAAAAGCTTTTGCCAGAGAAATTGCCAGAGAGATTTGGAAGCAAGGAGCTTGCTAAGACGGCACATATTTCAAGAAGGCTTTCGCAGATTACCCTGAATATTCTTCTTGAGACAACGATCATACAACGAGTGGGAAAAAACGGCAATGCATGGATATATCAGAGGGAAGATAAATTGTCATCAACTTGAGTAGAAATTATAATGATAGATGCCATATCCCAAAATCAGATGTACTTGACAATAAAAATCGGAACGCTTATAATAAAACCATGAATTGCCATAGAAAAGAACAACAAAGATAGAGAGAGTAATCTGTTTCCCAAAGGTACAGAGAGCTGGGAGGGGTGTGATCCGGCACGAGTAGGTGGCAGATGAAAATCACTCTGGAGTTGCATAGCTGAAAATAGTAGGCTTTGCCGGTGTCCTGCCGTTATCCGGGACTCATATAACAGTATGTTGAAATAGGTGGTACAGCAAAGAATAACCTTTGCCCTGTTTGCAGGGTGAAGGTTTTTTTCGCAATAGGGTATGGCATTTTTGCCACTCGAATAGAAATGGAGGAGAGAGCGTGTATAACAAGGTGTCAACGGACTTGAACTTTGTGGAAAGAGAAAAGAAGATTGAGCAATTTTGGAAGGATAATGACATTTTTAAAAAGAGCATGGAAAACCGGAAGGAAGGGAAGACATACACCTTCTATGATGGGCCGCCTACCGCGAACGGTAAGCCACATATTGGTCATGTGCTGACTCGTGTAATTAAGGATATGATCCCAAGATACCGCACAATGAAGGGATATATGGTACCAAGAAAGGCGGGATGGGATACACATGGGCTTCCTGTGGAGCTGGAGGTGGAGAAGCTCTTAGGGTTGAATGGGAAAGAGCAGATAGAAGGATATGGCGTGGAGCCATTTATCAGTCATTGTAAGGAAAGCGTCTGGAAATATAAGGGGATGTGGGAAGATTTCTCAGGGACAGTAGGATTCTGGGCAGATATGGAGCACCCATATGTCACCTATGAAAATAATTTTATCGAGTCAGAGTGGTGGGCACTGAAGCAGATATGGGAGAAAAAGCTTTTATATAAGGGCTTTAAGATTGTTCCCTACTGTCCGCGCTGCGGGACACCGCTTTCCAGCCATGAGGTTGCCCAAGGTTACAAAGATGTAAAGGAAAAGTCTGCGATTGTAAAATTTAAGGTTAAGAACGCGGAGAAGGAATATATTCTTGCGTGGACGACCACACCGTGGACACTTCCATCTAATGTGGCTCTCTGTGTGAATCCTGAGGAAACCTATGTTAAGGTGAGAATGAAGGAAGAGGATGTCATTTATTATATGGCGGAGGCACTTTGTGATACAGTTCTTTCAGAAAATACGTATGAGATATTGGAGCGTTTTACGGGGAAGGAATTTGAGTACACCGAGTATGAGCCTTTGTTTGACTTTGTGATAGATATCTGTAAAAAACAGAATAAAAAATCACATTTTGTGACCTGTGATGGATATGTTACATTGACAGATGGAACAGGAGTTGTGCATATTGCACCAGCATTTGGTGAGGATGACGCGAATGTGGGAAGAAATTATGACCTTCCTTTTGTGCAGTTGGTGGATTCTAAGGGAGAGATGACCAAGGAGACGCCATGGCATGGTCTGTTTTGTAAAAAGGCGGATAAGGAGATCTTAATTGATTTGGACAAGCGTGGGCTTTTGTTTGCCGCGCCAAATTTTGAACACAGCTATCCACATTGTTGGAGATGCGATACGCCACTTATCTATTATGCAAGAGAATCGTGGTTTATCAAGATGACGGCTGTGAAGGAAAATTTGATTCAAAATAATAATACCATTAACTGGATACCTGAGAGCATTGGAAAGGGACGTTTTGGAGACTGGCTGGAGAATATTCAGGATTGGGGCATCAGCCGCAATCGTTATTGGGGGACGCCGCTCAATATCTGGGAGTGTGAGTGTGGCGAGCAACATGCGGTTGGAAGTATTCAGGAATTAAAGGAAATGTCAGATAATTGTCCTGATGAGATTGAGCTGCATCGCCCATTTATCGACGCAGTGACAATCCGGTGTCCAAAATGTGGCAGAGAGATGAGGCGTGTGCCGGAGGTGATTGACTGTTGGTTTGACTCTGGGGCAATGCCATTTGCACA
The DNA here is from genome assembly GCA_947088195.1 of uncultured Clostridia bacterium. GTDB lineage: Bacteria > Bacillota > Clostridia > Lachnospirales > Lachnospiraceae > RGIG8607. The sequence continues at coordinate 1,803 of CAMUFS010000158.1, read as the reverse complement.
ACATCATTATCCATTTGAGAATAAGGAGCTATTTGAGAAGCAGTTTCCGGCAGACTTTATCTCTGAGGCAGTGGATCAGACAAGAGGATGGTTTTATTCTCTGCTTGCGGAGTCTACGTTACTCTTTGATAAAGCACCATATAAGAATGTTATTGTGTTGGGGCTTGTTCAGGATGAGAATGGACAGAAGATGAGCAAGTCTAAGGGAAATGCTGTTGATCCATTTGAGGCACTTGCAAAGCACGGAGCAGATGCCGTGCGCTGGTATTTCTATATTAATAGTGCGCCATGGCTGCCTAATCGTTTTCATGACAAGGCTGTCACAGAGGGGCAGCGCAAGTTTATGGGTACACTTTGGAATTCTTATGTATTTTTTATTACTTATGCGAATATAGATAATTTTGACGCGACGAAATATACATTAGAGTATGACAAGCTTCCTATTATGGATAAATGGCTGTTGTCTAGGCTGAATACGGTTGTCGGGGAAGTGGATGATGATCTGATGAACTACAAGATCCCAGAGGCAGCAAGAGCTTTGCAGGATTTTGTCGATGAATTGAGCAACTGGTATGTAAGGCGTTGTCGGGAGCGTTTTTGGGCAAAGGGCATGGAACAGGATAAGGTGTGTGCATATATGACCTTATATACCGCACTTTTGACAATCTGTAAGGCGGCTGCGCCTATGATTCCATTTATGACAGAGGAGATCTATCAGAATCTGGTGAGAACAAATGATAAGACGGCGCCAGAAAGCATCCATTTATGTGATTTTCCAGAGGTGAGAGCGGAGTGGATTGACAAGCGCTTGGAAGCAGATATGGATGAGGTAGTCAAGATTGTGGTGCTTGGAAGAGCGTGCCGAAACGCGGCTGCTATCAAGAATCGCCAGCCAATTCGCGCAATGTTTGTCAAGACGGACAAGGAAGAGCTTTCTGAATTTTATACCAAAATTATTGAAGAAGAGCTAAATGTCAAGAATGTGCAGTATACAGATGATGTGAGGAATTTTACCTCCTACAGCTTTAAACCTCAGCTCCGCACGTTGGGCAAGCGCTTTGGCAGTCAGATCAATGCATTGAAGGAGCTGCTTTCAGGGCTTGATGGCAATAAGGCGATGGATGAGCTAAATGAAAAGGGTACATTGACAGTGCTGCTAAATGGCAAGGAAGAGATGCTTGCAAAAGAGGATTTGCTGATCGATGCTGCGCAGACAGAGGGATATGTGTCCGACAGTGATAATGGCATCACGGTTGTGTTAGATACCAATCTTACGCCAGAGTTAATTGAGGAAGGGTATGTCAGAGAGCTTATCAGCAAGATACAGACCATGCGAAAAGACGCAGGGTTTGAAGTGACCGATCACATTCGTGTATATCAGACAGAGAATGACAAGCTTGCCGATATTCTGCAAAAGCATGGGGAAGAGATCAGAAGAATTGTTTTGGCAGAAGAAATTGTGGTCGGGCAGCTTTCTGGTGTCTCAAAGGAATGGGATATCAATGGCGAAAAGACAATGCTTGGTGTAGAAAAGATGATTTAGACTGTTATAGCTTGGCTAGTAAAAATCAGTATGAAAAAATTTCTTTAGATAAAATATGAAGGAGGATTTCAAAATTGAAAAGAAGATTTGACAAGGAGTTTTTTAAGAGAAGTGTGCTGTATAATGTAAAGACATTATTCAGAAGAACGATCGAGGAGGCGACACCACATCAGATTTTCACAGCGGTTTCCTATGCCGTGAAGGATGCCATTATTGATGCATGGCTGGCGACACAGAAAGAGTATGAGAAGAGTGATCCC
>CAMUFS010000157.1 GCA_947088195.1 uncultured Clostridia bacterium | reverse complement strand
GCGGTACTCAAGAGCGAATTGAAAATTCAAAGTCGATAGGTGAACCATAAATGAGGGTTTGAGAAAAAATTTTTAAATTAAATTAGCACTCACCTATTGACAGTGCTAAAAATATGTGCTATATTACATATAGAACAAATAAAACAAATATGTTCTATTTATAATAGTAAAGGAGAGATGACATATGTTGATGCCAAGTATTTTTGGAGAGAACTTAATTGATAATTTTTTTGATTTTCCATTTCAAACGTATTCCTCTGGATTTGACCACAGCCATAGCCAGATGGATCTGATGAAGACAGATATTAAGGAATCTGATCAGAATTATGAGATTACAATGAATATTCCAGGGGTTAAGAAGGAAGATGTCAGGGCAGAGTTAAAGAATGGGTATCTTACGGTGAGTGCCACTTCCAACACGGAGAAGAATGAGAAGGATGAAAATGGAAGGTACATTCGCCGGGAACGCTATAGTGGTTCTTGTAGCAGAAGCTTTTATGTAGGCGAAGAGGTGAAAGAGGAGGACATCAAAGCCAAATTTGAGGATGGTACTTTAAAGCTTCAGATTCCTAAGAAGGAAGAAAGGCCTGCTGTGGAAGATAAGAAATATATTACCATTGAAGGATAATTAGAAAACCAGAAAACAAGAAAAAGGAGAGCTGTTATGCAACTCTCCTTTTTTGACTAACAACATTTAAAAGACTAGAAAAATATATTAGATAGTTTGATATTTTCCAATATATACTGGGAAAGTATCGGTTCCCTTCATTTCTTTTCCTGCTGTGATAGAAACATTTTTGTCTGTAATTAAATATTCGATCTCAGCGCCTGCCTCAATGGTGGTATCCTGCATTAGAATACAATTCTTAACCTTGGCACCTTTAGCGACTTTGACGCCACGGAACAGAATACTGTTCTCAACCTCACCCTCAATCACACAACCATCGGCAACCATCACATTTTGAACCTTAGCGCCTTTGATATATCGTGTTGGGTTATCATCACGAATCTTGGTGTAGATTGGATGACCAGAGAAGAGAGCATCCAGATTATAATCATCCAAAAGTCTCATATTTTCGTCAAAATAACTCTTCATATCGCAAATGCGGGCAATATAACCATCATATTTATATGCCTGAACATTCAATTTATTAAGCTGAGGCAGCAGCACGTCGCGCTCAAAATATGCCTGTCCACGCACAAAAGCAGTGTTGATCAGATCAATCAACAGCTCTCTGTCAAGGATAAAGGTGTTGAGAGAGAAGTTCTGTATGCCATTTTTCTTAGAATTTACATAGATCTTTGTCACACGTCCATCTTCAATATCAAAAGTATAATAAAAGTTCTGATCGGTGGAGGAGGAGTTCAAAAGTCCAGCGGGAAGCTCTTGTGCGTTGTATGCAATCGTGACATCTGCGCCTCTCTCAATATGATAATTGAGGAGAGCTTGATAATCAAAATTCATAACAGCGTTTGTGTCGGTGAGGACAACATATTTTTCTTTCTGATCTCTCAAGAAATCAAGAATACTTGCCAGTCCATCCACACGTCCGGTAAAAGGCTTGGACGCTTTTTCAGCATATGGAGGAAAGATATGCAGACCACCATTTTTGCGAACCAAATCCCACTCACGGCCAGAGCCAAGGTGATCCATCAGAGAATGGTAGTTGTTGTTTACAAGAACAGAAACATTGTCAATATCACAATTTGCCATGCTGGACAAAGTAAAATCGATCAGGCGATAACGGCTGGCAAAAGGTATGGATGCCATCAAACGCACGTTGACAAGCTCTGGAATCAGCGCATCATAGCTGTTTGGGAAAATAATTCCCAGCGCACTTGTTTTGGTATTTAGCATTGTTCTTCACCGCCTTCTACATTTTTATTTATCATGGCTTTCGGGCCAATCTTAGCGTTTTCTCCGATGGAGATGCCAGCCCCTACGGTAGCTACGCCGTTGACCTCGTCAGAAGGCATAGCGCCCACCTCAGCATTTTCGCCGATTGTTACATTTTCAGCAATGATGCAGTGTTTGACAACAGCGCCTGATTTAATAACCGTGCCACCCATTACAACAGCATCCTCAACAATAGCACCTTCTTCTACCTTGACACCTGAAAACAGGATGGAGTGTTTTACAGTACCTTTGATGCGGCAGCCATCGGTGATCATAGAATTTTCTACAACAGCGCCTGCATTGATCTTATGTCCGGTCATACCGCTGTTGCGGCTATAGATCTTCCAGTCCTCGTCAAATAGGTTGATACCACTGTGCTCTGGATCAAGAACCTCCATATTTGCTTCCCAGAGAGAGGAGATAGTTCCCACATCTTTCCAGTAACCATCAAAGTGGTAGGCATACATTCTGCGCTTGTCTCTTAAAAGGTTCGGGATAATGTTATTGCCAAAGTCATTCTCAGAGTTTGGATCTGCCTCATCCTCCTCCAGATATTTTTTAAGAATATCCCAGTTAAAGATATAGATACCCATGGACGCCAGATTCGAGCGAGGCTCCTTCGGCTTCTCCTGGAATTCGGTGATCTTGTCATTCTCATCTGCAACCATCAAGCCGAAGCGAGAAGCCTCCTCCCACGGTACCTCCATAACAGCTACGCTAAACTCAGCATCCTTTTCCTTGTGGAATTTAAGGAAATCACTGTAGTCCTGCTTGCAGATCTGATCGCCAGAAAGAATGATAACATACTTTGGATCGTATCGCTCAATAAATGAGATATTCTGATATATAGCGTTTGCTGTTCCCTTATACCAGTCGGACCCACCTGCCTTCTGATAAGGTGGCAGAACATGTACACCCCCATAGAGACGGTCCAAATCCCATGGCTGGCCATTTCCAATGTACTCGTTCAATACCAGAGGCTGATACTGAGTTAAAATACCTACTGTATCAATTCCTGAATTGACACAGTTAGACAGCGGAAAATCGATAATACGATATTTGCCGCCAAATGGTACTGCCGGTTTTGCAAGCTTCTCTGTCAAAGCATAAAGGCGAGAACCCTGACCGCCGGCAAGTAACATAGCAATCATTTCTTTTGCCATAATACTATCCTCCTGTTTAATAGCGTATAGAATAATTATACATCATATTGACGGAAAATGATAGTAAAAAATAAAAATTTTTAGTTAAAATGCGAGAAATAGAAACGCAAATGCGTTCTGGTACATTTCCTTTTTTGCTGAATATGTTAATAGAGAGAAGAAAAAAGAGGGTGAGTAGAATGAATCGAGCGGGTGTGCTTGTCAAGGCGGATTATGCTTATCAGAGACAAATCACAGGTCAGGGGATTGGTATTGCTGTGATGGATACGGGGGATCGTGTTATAGTAATGGAGCATTTTATCAATTTTGGGCAAGGATAAGAGAGGCACATGCAACATAAAGTATAGAAAATGGGAAACGAGGTTTTTTATGTGTAAGAAATATAGCGCAGCACTTTATATTCGGTTGTCCAGAGAGGATGGAGACAGAGAAGAGGGGGACAGCATTGGGAACCAGAAAGCACTGCTTAGGAGCTTTGTGACAGATATGCCAGATGTTGTGGTTTATTCAGAGTATGTGGATAATGGTTATTCAGGAGTTGATTTTGACAGGCCGCAGTTTAAGCAGATGATGGAGGATATCCAGGCAGGGTATGTGAACTGTGTGATTGTGAAGGATTTATCTAGATTAGGACGAGATTATATTGAAGCTGGAAGACTGATTCAAAAGATATTTCCCGCTTTTTGTGTGCGTTTTATCGCTATTACAGATAATTTTGATTCTCTGACGGCGAGCTATAGTGAATTATCTTTTGTGTTGCCAGTAAAGAATTTTATCAATGATTCTTACAGCAGAGATATTTCGATAAAGGTGAGAAGTCATCAGAAAATAAAGAGGGAGAAGGGGGCGTTTATTGGGGCTTTTAGCATGTATGGATACAAAAAAAGTGAGCAGGATAAGAATCAGTTAGTGCCAGATCCGTATGCCGCCATTATTGTAAGATGGATTTTTCAATGGAAGATAGAAGGGTATAGCAACAGTGCGATTGCAAAAAAGCTGAATCAATATGGAGTTTTGTCCCCTATGGAGTACAAACGATTGAGAGGAGAACAATATCTGACGGGATTTGCCAACGGATTATGGGCGCAGTGGTCGGCTGTGGCGGTAAAGCGGATTCTTGTCAAGGAATGTGTGATAATATAAATAAATATCTGTTATGCTGGCATTGTGACAAGCTGTTTTAGATATACTGGAAGAGAAGCTTAGACTGTGGAGTAGGATATGGGGAGCAAAGAAGCTTATAATGGCAGAGTATATCGCGCGGCAATTTATGTTCGTCTGTCCAAGGAGGATGGGGATAAGGCAGAGAGTGACAGCATTGTAAATCAAAAGGACTTAATTAAAAATTATGTTTCTGAAAGGCGAGATATTGTTGTCTGTATGGAATGTGTGGACGATGGGTATTCAGGAGTAGATTTTGAGCGCCCTAATTTTAGACGTATGATATGTGAGATAGAAGCTGGAACTATTAATTGTGTTATTGTCAAGGATCTGTCGCGCTTTGGCCGAAATTTTGTGGAGACAGGGCGGTATCTAGATCAAATTTTTCCAGCACTTGGCATCCGGTTTATCGCAGTAAATGATGGAATCGACAGCATAAATGGGAGAACGACTTCGGATCGAATTTTAATTCCTTTTAAAAACTTAATCAATGATGCATATTGCAGGGATATTTCTATTAAAATAAGAAGCCAGCTCGCCGTCAAGAGAAAAAAAGGAGATTTTATTGGCTCTTTTGCTGTGTATGGTTATCGAAGAGACCCTGATGACAGACATAAATTAGTGGTGGATGACTATGCTGCCGCTGTGGTGCAAGATATTTTTAAATGGAAGCTAAAGGGAGCGAGCCAGCAAAAGATTGCGGACTGGTTAAATGAGCGCGGTGAGCTTTCCCCAATGGAATATAAACGGTTTTGTGGCCTAAAGTATCAGTCTGGATTTCAGGTCAATTCAAAAACAAGATGGACAGCGGTTGCAGTGGGGCGTATTTTGCAGAATGAGTGTTATATTGGCACATTAGTACAGGGACAATGTACCACACCAAACCATAAAGTTAAAAAAGTAATTTATAAGTCCCCAAAGGAATGGGTGCGGGTGGAGAACAGCCATGCACCTATTGTGGACAGGGAAGTGTTTGATGCTGTGAGAAGATTATTGTTGCAGGATATGCGCGTGGCACCAAATGAGAAGCGGGTATATCCTTTATCGGGGCTTTTGTTTTGTGCGGACTGTTGCAGTAATATGGTGAGAAATAGTGTGTATAGAAATGGAACAAACTATATTTATTATATGTGTGGGAGGAATCGCACAAGCAAGGAATGTTCCAGTCACAGGGTCAGCAATGCAGCGCTTGAGCAGGTAGTATGTCTTGTTTTAAGATGGCAGATAGCTCTTTCTGATATTTTGGCAAAAGAGGAATTTTGGCAAACAGAATTATATTTATGTAAAAAAAAGGAAAAAGAAAAAATCAAAGTGCAGATGGCAAAGAAGCAGGAAGAGGTGGAAAGATACAACAGGTTAAAAGAGTCTTTGGATAAGTCGATGTTGGATGGGCTATTGGATAAGGAAGAGTATTTACAATTAAAGGAAAGCTATGAGGAAAAGATACAGGAGGCATATAAAGAAAAGAGAAAGGGAGAAGAGAGGAAGAAGGAATTAGAAAATAATTTTGTTGAACAAGAAAAGGCAGGGAATTTTACACAGCGAAGTTTTGCAGAAATAAACCGCCATCTGATAATTCTGTTAGTGGAGCGGATGGAAGTATATAAAGAGGGCAGGCTTGGGATATATTTTTGCTATCATGATAGAAATGGAGATGGCTATGGCAAGGATCAGCAGGAAAGGGCTTGTGAATGATAATGTAGTACTAGCAGAACAGAAACATATATATCATGCGGCGGCATATGTGCGATTATCAATAGAGGACAATCATGGTACAGATAATTCTGATTCTATTGTTATGCAACAATATATGCTGGAAGGTTATATTGCAAGGCAGCCTGATATGGAGCTTTATCAGGTGTATTGTGACAATGGAGAGAGTGGAACGGATTTTCAAAGACCTGGCTTTGTACATATGATGGAGGATGTAAAAAGGCAGAAGGTAGATTGTATTGTAGTCAAAGATTTATCAAGATTTGGCAGAAATTATGTGGAGGCAGGTTACTATCTGGAAAAGGTATTTCCCTTTTTGGGGATTCGTTTTGTGGCAGTGAATGATGAGTATGATTCTGAGAAGGATCAAGAGAAGGACGAACTGGTTTTGTCCTTAAAAAATTTGGTCAATGATTTATATGCAAAAGATATTTCACAAAAGATCCATGCAGCTCTCTTTATAAAACAAAAAAAGGGAGAGTACATCGGAGCACTTCCGCCATATGGATATTTAAAATCCACAGAGGATAAGCATAAATTAGTTGTGGACCCAGAGACAGCTTGTATTGTGCAGAATATATTTCAATGGAGGCTTGCAGGAGACAGCTTTACAGAGATTGCAAGAAAGCTAAATAATAGAGAAATTGTAAGTCCTTCTCTGTATCATTATCAAAAAGGGCATAAAAAGAAAAAACCAACATCCTTTATCTGGCAGGCACAGACCATCAAACATATAACAACAAATCCTGTCTATGCAGGGCATATGGCACAGGGAAAAACAAAAAAGTCACTGTGTGATGCAATTTTGGCATCAAAGGTTTCCCGTGAGCACTGGATTGTGGTAGAGAATACCCATGAGGCATTAGTATCGCAGGAAGTTTTTGACAGAGTACAAAATTTGGCAAAAATATAGAGTAAGAAAATGTTTTCTTTGCTCATTTTTGCAGGTCTTGACACAGGCAAATGAAAGCTATATTGGGACTATACTGCAAGGAAAGGAAGAGAAGGTCAGTTATAAACTAAAAAAAGTAATAAGGAAACCAAAGGAAGAATGGGTCAGAGTAGAAGGGATGCATAGGGCGATTGTGTCAAAGGAAGATTTTTGGCTTGTGCAAGAGCTTTTAAAGATAAATGCCCGCGCTTCAGCAGGAGAAGAGAAAGCCCATAAATATACGGGACTTTTATTCTGCGCAGACTGTGGGGGATTTTTGGTGCGTCGAAGTGTCTGGCATGGAAAAAAGAAAGATATTTATTTTGTTTGTTCTTCGC
>CAMUFS010000156.1 GCA_947088195.1 uncultured Clostridia bacterium | reverse complement strand
GGTGCTTAACGAGGTTTCTCACGAGTTTAGCATCCGCTACGTTTTGAACTAAGCGAGAGCGGGGTGACAGAGGACCATAAACAATTCTCTGGGTGGACCTCTCTCGAACATGATTTTCCTATTATAAATAAGCGATAACTATAACTTTACAGATATTGTATTTTACTATATACTATAGTTATTCGTATCAAAGCCATAGGTTGGATAGGCTTTGATGAGATAATACAAGATGGTGAGGTTATAGTGTGATGGCTGTGATTCAATTTGTGTACCAGTTGTTGTGGGGTGATCTGATCACGATTCCCCTTCCCGGAGGAAGCTCTCTGGGTCTTTCTTTGTTGATCCTTATTTTGGTTCCATCTGGAATTTATTTTACTGTCAAAACGGGTTTTCTTCCTTTTCGCCTTTTTCATAAGATGTTAAAAGTGACAACAGAAAAGCGAAAGAAGGATAAGAAGGAGTCTATCTCCGGTGTACAAGCATTGATTATATCAACGGCTACCCGTGTTGGCATGGGAAATTTGGTGGGTGTTGTCGCCGCCATCTCCGCGGGAGGCGCAGGGGCCGTGTTTTGGATGTGGGTGATGGCCCTTTTGGGTTCCTCCACAGCATTTATCGAGGCTACTCTTGCTCAGATTTACAAAGAAAAGGACCCTCTTTACGGTGGGTACAGAGGTGGTCCAGCTTATTATATTCATGCATTGTTTAAGAAGACGACAGATAAAAGGAAACGTTCCATTGTCGCTGTTTTATTCGCTGTCTCTGGTCTGATCTGTTGGTGTGGCATCAGTCAGGTAATTGGAAATTCTGTCTCTTCTTCATTTAAAAATGCATTTCAGATTCCGCCGCTTTACACCACAATCCTTCTGGTGTTGATTGCGGCTGTTATCGTGCTGCGAAAAAATGCAACGGTAAAGGTCTTAGATTTTATTGTGCCAGTGATGGCAGGGTTATATTTTTTGTTTACTTTGATTATTATAGGAATTAATATTAGACAGCTTCCGGCTGTTTTTGTGCAGATTTTTGAAGAGGCATTTGGTTTTCGGCAGGTGGTTGCCGGAGGCTTTGGAGCTGTGTTGATGAATGGTGCAAAGAGAGGATTGTTCTCCAATGAGGCAGGCTCTGGTTCCGCTCCCTGTGCGGCAGCGGCAGCCGATATCAGCCATCCTGCCAAGGAGGGGCTTTTACAATCCTTTGGCGTTTTTATTGATACGATCGTGATCTGTAGCTGTTCAGCCATGATTATGTTGATGACGCCTGCTGGCTTGACACAGGGATTGGATGGCATGGATCTGCTTCAGACTGCCATGAAGCATCATTTAGGCAGCTTTGGTGTTGTGTTTATTGCAGTTATTTTGTGGCTGTTTAGCTTTTCTACTTTTATTGGCATCTTGTTTTATGCCAGATCCAATGTAGCATATTTGTTTGGCGATAATTGGACATCGCAGACTTTATATAAGGTTTTAGCTCTTATTATGTTGTTTATCGGTGGGCTGCAGACCTATACATTTGTCTGGGATTTGGGTGATATTGGAATTGCTTTGATGACTATATTTAATATGATTGCCCTATTTCCTTTATCTGGTCAGGCACTTAAGTCCTTAAAGGAGTATGAGCGTCAGGAGAGAGAGGGAGCATAGAAGGGGGAGGGGATCTTATATGTGGAAAAGGCAGAAAAAAAGGATTATTTTAATTTTTTGTTGCGCTGTTGCCGTGATGACGATTGGGTTTTCTTATTCTGGCTTTGTTGCACAACAGATTCTTAAGGAGAGTACATCCCATCTATGGGAGATCTATTCGCAGGTCAATGTTATGTTTCAATCGATGGTATTAAGAAATTGGAACTTATTGGACGCTTGGAAAGGATATATTGAGAGAGCGAGAGATTTTGACAGCGGAGAATTTGAGGAGTTTGTAGAACAGCAGAAGGAAAAGTGGAATTTTTCAGAGTTTTATTTTATTGCTGAGGATGGAACCTGCATCACGGCAAAGGGAGAGCGCGGGACCATTCGGTTTGGGGAAAACCTTAGCAAGTTGCAGGTAGGCAGGGAGAATGTAGTGTTGGACGCTATGCTTTCTTCTGAAGATGGGGAGGAGTCAATCACTGTGTTTGCTGTTCCCACAAAGAAAGGAGCTTATCAAGGAGTTTCTTACTCTGCCATAGGTGTGAGCTATGATGTCACTAATATGATGAAGACATTAAATGTCGAGGCATTTTCTGGAAAGTCAGAAAGCTTTGTGGTATTTTCCAATGGAAATATACTTATCTCTGAAAAGAGCAAAGATAATCCTTCGTTTAATTTTTTACAGTATCTGAGTGAGGAGGTTACTCTTAAGAAAAAGACAGCAGAGGACATACAGAGGGACTTTAAAAATGGTTTTTCTGATATTGTGCGCTATCGTGCAGATGGAGTCAATTATTATCTGATCTATCAGCCCATTGGCATTAAGGACTGGATGCTTCTTGGAATTGTGCCAGTTTCTGTGGTCAATGCCAACATGAATCAGATTCATTGGGTGACGGCTGCAGCTTTGGCTGGTATTTTTACCCTTGTGGGCTTTTCTATTATTGTGATATTGGTAAAACGTGCAAGAAAGAATGTGGGAGATAAGATCTTGGAGATCCGATATAGAGAGCAGCTTTTTGGTATGCTTTCTGACACCGTGGATGATATTTTTATTATGCTTGAGAGTGATAATCTAGGGGTGGAATATATCAGTCCAAATGTGGAGCGGCTTCTTGGGGTGTCGACGGCGATGGTGAAGGAGAATGTGTGGGCAATACAGGCCACAACAGTAGATCACAACAAATATTTTACAAAGAAGGACCTTGATAAAATTGGGCTTGATCAGAGCATGTTTCGGGAATGTGAGCATGTTCACCAAAAGTCTGGAGAGCGTCGCTGGTATCAGGAGACAGCTTATCATGTCAATATCCAGAACACAGATAAATATATTTTAGTATTATCGGATCGCACAAAAGAAAAGAATCTAAATCAGCATTTAAAAGAGGCTCTGGAATTAGCTTGGAACGCCAATGAGGCAAAGAGCCATTTTCTCTCCAATATGTCCCATGACATCAGAACACCGATGAATGCGATTGTGGGCTTTGCCACTCTGCTGGGGAAAGACGCGGAGCATCCTGACAAAGTAAGAGAATATACAAGAAAGATCACAGCGTCAAGCCAGCATCTTTTGAATCTTATCAATGATGTCCTTGATATGAGCAAGATTGAAAGTGGAAAAACCTCGCTAAATACAGCAGAATTTAGTGTGCCAGAATTTATGGAGGAGATTTCTGCTATTTTGATGCCTCAAGCAAAGGCGAAGGATCAGAGCTTTGAGATGTATGTGTATGGAAAGGTGCCAGAGGTAATATTGGGGGATAAGCTGCGACTCAATCAGATTTTGATTAATCTTTTGTCCAATTCTATAAAATACACACAGAAGGAAGGGCATATTGAGCTACAGATTCGAAAGTTGGAGCAATTCTCAGCGCACCATGTCCGGCTGCAATTTGTTATCTGGGACAATGGCATGGGGATGAGCGAGGAATATGTCAAGATAATATTTGAGCCATTTTCCCGCGAGGAGAGTGCAAGAATTGAGGGCATTCAGGGCACAGGACTCGGCATGGCGATCACAAAGAATCTTGTCGATCTGATGGGAGGATGTATCTCTGTGGAGAGCAAGCTGGGCGAGGGAAGTAGATTTACAGTGGAATTGGAATTTTCTCTTCCTGAGGAGAATAAGGAGGAGGGCTTTTTCAGGGAATGTGGCATACATAGAATGTTGATTGTGGATGATGATGTGGATATTTGTCTGGAAGTGAAAGAGCTGATGGCAGACTATGAAGTAGAAGTGGATTATGTCACAGATGGAGCACAGGCAGATGCATCGAATTATGATATTGTTCTGCTTGACTGGGAGATGCCAGACATCAATGGAGTGGAAACCGCGCGCAGAATCTGTACTCTTTTAAAGGAGAAGGAATCCTCCATACAGACAAAGCCAGTTCTTGTGCTGACGGCTTATGATGTCAGCGAGATAGAAGGGGAAGCGAAGGAGGCAGGAATAGATGCCTTTATGACAAAGCCATTCTTTGTGGCAACCTTCCGCCAGCTTCTTTTAGATCTGCGTGCAAAGCAGTTAAGGCAAGATAAGACGGTAGAGGAAGAAAAAGAGGAAGAGAGCTCGGTTATGGCGGGGATGCTATTTCTTGCCGCTGAGGATAATGAATTAAATGCAGAGATTCTTTCTGAGATGCTTAAGCTAGAAGGGGCATCCTGCGAGATTGCGGCAAATGGGCAGGAAGCAGTGGATATGTTTGTAAAATCGGAGCCGGGTTATTATGATATGATACTGATGGATGTTCAGATGCCTCTGATGAATGGATATGATGCGACAAGGGCGATACGGGCATTGGAGCGGCAGGATGCAGCGGATATTCCAATTATTGCCATGACAGCAAATGCTTTTGCTGAGGATGTCAAACATGCATTAGAGGCAGGAATGACAGCACATGTTGCCAAACCGGTGGATATGGCAGTCTTAAAGGGAACATTGGAAAAGATTAAAGAACAAAAGCAATAGAGGGTGAGAGAAATGAAGATTACAGCGCAGATGTCAGTAGATTGGAAGTGTGAGAAAAACTCTGTTTTGGAGCGTGCATGGAAAAGATGGCTCCGTGATATGGCCATGGTATTGGAGCCATCCGGGGAGGCACCTTGCAGATTAGAGATAGGGATTAAAAAAGAGCTTGGAACAGAGAAATATCAGATTCAGGTATATCCAGACTGTATTAAGATAAATGCCGGAGATGAGTTAGGGGTTATCTATGCACTTTTATTTTTAAGTGAGCGTTTTTTGGCGATAACACCTTTTTGGTTTTGGAATGATCAACAATTTCATAAAGCTCCATATGTGGAGGTGCCAGAAGGAGAGTATCACTCACCGGAGTATTCACTTCGTTTTCGCGGTTGGTTTATCAATGATGAGGTGCTGTTGGATGCATGGGGCGTGGATCAGTATGATACAGAGCGTGATCTCACAGAAAATGAGGCATTTGAGATGGCTATGGAAGCATTGCTGCGTCTGGGCGGAAATATGGTGATACCCGGAACGGATCACAATAGTCATAAATATAAGAAGCTGGCAGCGGATATGGGGCTTTGGCTGACACATCATCATGCGGAGCCTCTTGGAGCGAAAATGTTTGCGCGCGTCCATCCAGAGATGACACCTTCCTACAAACAATATCCCGAACTGTTTCATGCACTCTGGCGCGAGGCGATAGAAGAACAGAAGGACTATAAAGTGGTGTGGAACATTGGGTTTCGCGGACAGGGAGACAGGCCATTCTGGGCAGATGATAAAACATATGATACGCCGCAGAAAAGAGGGGCACTGATCAGCAGCCTGATAAAAAAACAGTATGATATGCTCTGCGAATATATGGAGGAACCCATTTGCTGTACCAATCTCTACGGTGAGGTGATGGAGCTGTACCAGCAAGGATACATTGATCTGCCAGAGAATATTATCTATATCTGGGCGGACAATGGATATGGCAAGATGGTGTCCAGAAGGCAGGGCAGCCACAATCCAAGAGTGGAGGCGCTGCCGTCAAAGCCTCAGGGGAAACACGGCATCTATTATCATGCATCTTTTTATGACCTACAGGCAGCATTTCATATTACTATGCTTCCCAACAGCACAGAGTTTGTAGAACAAGAGCTTACGGAGGCCATGGAAAGAGGTGTGAGAGAATTTTTAATTGTAAATTGTTCCAATGTAAAGCCACATACTTATATGCTGGATGCAATAGCGCGAATCTGGGGAAAGAAGATGCCCTGCTATACAAAAATGTATTTTCCGCATCACAGTGACGCTGTGGAGGAGCTGTACCAGAAATATTTTCATGCCATGCTTTCCTATGGACCAAATGAAGACGATCATGCAGGAGAACAGTATTACCATTATACCATGCGTGCCGTTTGCCATGGTTGGCTTGCCGGAAAATTGGAGGAACCAGAGGAATCACTTGTGTGGCTGACAGGAAGGATTTCTTTAAGAGAACAGGTAGAGTGGCTGAAAAATAAGGCAGAAGAAGCATTGCCCAACCTTTCTGATTATTATAATGACTGCATGTTATATTGGAAGAAATTGACAGAAGAGATGGATGGTGTAGAGAAAAGTCTTTTTGAAGATTCCTTGTGGCTGCAAGCAGTGATACATTATAAGAGCCTCTGTGCGGAGAAAAATTTATGTGAGGCGTTTTTTTATTGTATGGAAGGAAAACAGCAAGAAGCATTTATGGTGATTGGTAGAGCGATGGAGGAATTATATTATGTGACAGAAGCGATGGACGGGGCCAGCCATGGAAAATGGACTGGATTTTACGACAACGACTGTTTGACCGATGTAAAGTTTACCATCTATACACTGGAGCGCATTATGGGGTATATTAGAAATCTGGGCGATGGGCCAAATGGATATGGATGGGCGCTCCGATGCGAGAATCCAGATACAACACATCCCGTTGTTCTTATCACAAATATGAGGAACCACAAGAAAGATTGGGAATTATATCTTTTTATGAAAAATAGCAAAAAGGTATAAGTAAATAGGAAATTTGGCCGATATAATATACAAAGGAACTTAATGTAAACGACTGCACGTCTGCGAAGCAGATGAGATTCAAGGAGGAGATCAAAGCAGCATATGGATATGGAAAAGTTTACTCGGTACCGGCGGTTTCTCGTATTGACGCTCTAAACTGTTTCACAGGCAGACAGGAGCGCAGCTATTCTGAGAGAAAAGGAGAGAATGTGAAATTTGAAGAAGTTCTTGACAAATCTCTCAAAAAAAATGAGGTAGCGTGTTCTGTATATGGCTACGGAAAGACGGGAGCATATGAAGAATATCTCTACCTGAAAAGAGAATATCGTCATTAAGAGGGCAATCCCCTGCCATTAATGGCAGGGGATTGTTTTGCCAAATGTACACTTGCTGTTTGGAAAGTATGAGGTTATAATATTATTACATATATTTGCAGCTTATGGAATCATGTTCGAGAAGGGGTCGCCTAGAGAACTATCATACAAAATATAGCGTTTTATTATTTTCGAAAGAGGTCCGCAGAAGCAACTCATTGGTATCCTCCGTCACCCC
The DNA here is from genome assembly GCA_947088195.1 of uncultured Clostridia bacterium. Classification (GTDB taxonomy): domain Bacteria; phylum Bacillota; class Clostridia; order Lachnospirales; family Lachnospiraceae; genus RGIG8607. The sequence continues at coordinate 47 of CAMUFS010000156.1, read as the reverse complement.
GCTCCCGCTTAGTTCAAAACGTAGCGGACGCTAAGCTCGTGAGAAAC
>CAMUFS010000155.1 GCA_947088195.1 uncultured Clostridia bacterium | reverse complement strand
AGTAGCAGGGTCAAGCCCTATATATCCTCAAGGAACCTATTGAAAAACGTTGGCACTTAGCGAGGTTTCTCACGAGCTTAGTGTCCGTTACGTTTTTCACTAAGCGGGAGCGCGGTGACGGAGGATATAGATGGCTTGGCTCTGCGGACCTCTTTTTCAACATGACTATAAAAAATTTTTGATGTATAACTTTATAAACTGTGTTTTCACACAAAGAAAACCAATAGAATCTGTAAAGAATCTATTGGTTTTGTTACATTTCTAATTTTTAACGATTTTCAATCTGCCAATCAATAGGCTCCAATCCGTTTTTCTCCAAAAATTCATTTGCTTGGCTAAAGTGCTTACAGCCAAAAAATCCTCGGTATGCTGAGAGCGGACTTGGATGGGATGCCTTTAATATCAAATGCTTTGGATTATTTAACATCTTTATCTTACTCTGTGCAGGCTTTCCCCACAGCATATATACAATCGGTCTATCCTGTTCATTGAGAACACGGATCGCAGCGTTTGTAAATTCTTCCCAACCAATTCCCTGATGAGAATTTGGCTGATGAGCACGCACGGTAAGCACCGTATTTAAAAGCATAACACCCTCTCTTGCCCATTTCTCCAGATAACCATGATTTGGTATATAACAGCCCAGATCATCATTCAGCTCTTTATAGATATTAACCAGAGAGGGGGGTATATCCACATCTGGCTTTACAGAAAAACATAACCCATGTGCCTGACCAACATTGTGGTAGGGGTCCTGTCCCAAAATTAACACTTTTACATCATGCAACGGCGTGAGATGAAACGCATTGAAAACATCATCTGCCGCTGGAAAAATCTGCTGTGTATTATATTCCTCTTTCACCTTCTGATATAACGCTGAATAATATGGTTTCTTAAATTCTTCACTGAGCGGCTCTGCCCAATCGTTTGTAATTGCACTCATACTTTCTTTTCTCCTTCTAAATTCGTACTGATACACCCTTTTGTCTCAGGTATTCCTTTACCTTTGCTATCTCAAGCTCCTTATAGTGAAACAGCGAAGCTGCCAGCGCCGCATCCGCCTTTCCCTCTGTCAATACCTCATAAAAATGCTCCATGCTGCCCGCTCCGCCAGAGGCGATCACTGGAATCGTCACCTGCTCTGATATTGTGCGGGTCAATGCAAGATCATAACCATCTTTTGTGCCATCACAGTCCATACTGGTGAGTAGAATCTCCCCGGCACCCAGCTTATCTACCTGAAGCGCCCATTCTACCGCGTCCATTCCCATATCAACTCTTCCGCCATTTTTATAAATATTCCAGCCAGAGCCATCCTCACGCTTTTTCGCGTCAATCGCAACCACCACACATTGGCTGCCAAATCTATCCGCTGCCTCAGAAATAAGCGAAGGATTCATAATCGCCGCTGAATTGATTGCAATCTTATCTGCCCCTTCTCTGAGAATCATGCGAAAATCTTCCACCGTTCGGATTCCGCCTCCTACCGTAAAAGGAATAAAGATCGTCTCTGCCACCTTTCGGACCATATCAATCTGAATCTGCCTCGCGTCAGAGGATGCTGTAATATCAAGAAATACAAGCTCATCTGCCCCCGCTTCCCCGTATGCCTTCGCAACCTCAATCGGATCACCAGCATCACGCAAATTCAAAAAATTAGTTCCTTTCACCACCCTTCCATTATCAATATCCAGACAGGGAATAATACGTTTTGTAAACATCCTCTCCTCCATTCTACAAGCGTCTTATCTCTATAAAGCTGTTGCAAAATTCCTCAGAATCTTCAATCCTACATCCCCACTTTTCTCTGGGTGAAATTGACATGCATAGATATTATCCTTTTCAATCGACGCATGAATGGTAACGCCATATTCCGTTGTTGCCTTCACAATAGAAGCATCTAAAGCCTTTAAATAATACGAATGAACAAAATATACGTAAGGCTCATTCTCCATTCCCTGAAATAATGCTCCATCTCCTGAGAGCTTCAATGAATTCCAGCCAATATGAGGAATCTTTAATCCTCTATCGGGAATCTTCAAGATCTCTCCCTTTAAGATACCCAAGCCATCCATCTCTGGCTCCTCATCGCTTCGTTCAAATAAAAGCTGAAGCCCAAGACAGATGCCAAGGAAAGGGGTTCCCTTGGCAACAATCTCATGTATGGTATCTACAAGCTCATAATGATGCAGCTTTCTCATCGCATCTCCAAAAGCTCCTACTCCCGGAAGGATCACCCTATCTGCGCTTAAAAGTGCCTTTTTATCTCTGGTGATAATGGACGGCTCTCCCAAACTGGATAATGCCTTTTCAACACTTCTCAGATTCCCTGCATCATAATCTATAATTGCTATCATCTATGTATCTCCTCACTGCAGGTAATTTGCACTGTAAAGCTCCACCTCTCTGGTGTAATCATTCGTATTCTCCAATGCACAAATCTGCTTTGCTCGCTCCTCATCTATGCCAAAATCTGTTGATAAACTATATAGCAATGTTTCCTTCTGCGTATTAAACTGCTCTGTCAAGTTGTATGCTTCAGCGTACTCCAAAGAATCATAATAGATAGTCATTCCCTGAAGCAGCGCATGAAGTGCTTCCTTTGGCATCCCTAAATTCCGATAATTTACATATGCATCATACTGCCTGTCAAGACGAACTACCATGCGAACCTGATCGTAGAACATCTGATCCTTCTCCTTGATCTCCACTCCTGCCAAAAGCTCATACGCCTCTTTATATTTATGGTTTACAAAATTTTTATGTGCTGTGTTAAGTGCATAATCATAAGCAAACACATTGGAAAGCATGGTGACAGATATGGTAAGCACCGCGATCAGTGTTATTAAAAACATTACAAATGCCGGTTTTAATTTCACTCGCTCCTCTGGGCCACGTGCAGCCGCAAGCTCCGCTTTCTTTGCCTTCTTCTCCTCACGAAGCTTCGCCTGCTCCTCTTTTCGCTTCTGAGCAGCCTCCTTCTTAGCGGCATCTGCTACCTTCTTATCCTCTGCCTTCTGCGCCTTTTCCTTCTGTTTTTCCTCCGCAAGCCTTGCCTTTTGCTGTGCCTTCTCTTCCTTTTTTTGCTTTTCTTTCTCCTCTTCCTCTATCGGATCAACAACCTCTACTTTAAAAAAGACATTTTTAAGTCTTTCCGAAAAACTTCCTTCTTTTTTCTTTGCTTTTTTATTTTTTGCCTTTTTGGGTTTTTCTTCTTCTACAGACTCATCTGCGGCTTCTCCTTTGATCTCCTGAACAATAGAATCAAGAGAATCCAATAGATCCTTATCTTCTGGATCGAGATGGCTAAGAGCTCCCAAATTTTCCGCGATGTCTCCTCCATCCTTCTCCTTCTCGATTAATTGCTCCACCGAAATATCACGATAAGAATTAGGCTGCATACCTGCCAAGCCATCACGCATCATCTCCTGTACTTGACGCTCCGCTGCCTCTTCTATCTCGGCATCAGACATCACCTTTATGCTTTCCTTCTCTTTCTCTTTTTCCTTGTTCTCCTCCACACCATTTACTTTCGCCAGCAGACTATCTAAGTATTCCTCTTCCGATAAATTTTCATTCGCCACGTTCTTCACTCCTCACTCACTTCATCTCCGCCTATTTTAGCACATAATCACTGATTTAACAACTCAGATATTCGTCCTAAAAAATTTATGCTGTCTTCCTTGACAGAATATGCTCTCTCTCTCACTTCCATCTGCGGCAATGTCCGATTCACCCTGACAAATGTCGATTTTTGGTTGATAAATGCTATTTTCTCAAAGGGCCAGCGGATAACAGTCGGCGTCTCAAAGCCCTCTCCCAGCTCCAAAAGCATCATCTTGCGATTGATGGTCCTCTGAAGCCATCTAGTATATATTTCCCATTGCTTTAAATAACCCGCTTCATTGTATGGCTTATTTGTAATAATATTAAACCTTCCCTGTTCTTGACAGATTGGACAGGCAATACTTTCGTCTGCAAGAAGTGCTTCCTCAATATCCCAGACACCATGTGATAATTCCTCACACTGCATACGAAGAACACTGCCACAAGGAGACACAATACGCTCCTTATCAAATCCCATATGTTCTAACATACTATCTGTATTTGTGGTGACAATAAAATAATCCTTCTGCTCTATCAATTTCTTGATTGTCTGATAAGCATCCTGATATGGCTGTATAGCCGTTTTTTCTTTGGCAAATATCTGACACAATCGTTTTGCATACTCGACAGAATCAGGCATTGCCCCAACTGTTTTTGCACTAATCTGAAGCTCTCGCCCTATGCCAATCAAAAGCACTGGACTTTCTTTTAGCCTCTCCAATATTTCCTGATATTCCATGATACAAGCCTTTCTTGACACTCTCCACAGCTAAAGCAAGGTTTTGTATGACACATTGGGATAAAAATCGAAAAACTGCTGCACCTGTTATCGTGCAACAGTTCTCAGCTCAACACTTTTTATACTAATCCCTTTCCATTAACTTCTCAATATCTTATCCAGCTCCATCACCAGATTTCCTATCTCTGGCTTTGAAAGCTGTGCATTTGCTCCAAGAGACTCTCCCTTTCTCTTCATATCATCATTGAGTAAGGACGAGAAGATAATTACTGGAATATCCTTTAATTCAGCATCATCGCGCACCAGCTTAAGCAGACGATGTCCATCCATCTGCGGCATCTCAATATCTGTGATAATACAGTGAACCTTCTTCTCCACTGTACCCTCTTCCTTATATTCATTCAGCTTATCCCACGCTTCTTTTCCGTTGACATTCTTCTGAATATTGGTATAACCTGCCTTCTCCAGGCAATCCGTGATCAAACGCATCAGCAGCGCAGAATCCTCCGCAATCATTATCGGCTCTTCATTTCTGCTTCTGCCCTCCAAATATTCTATATCAGAAACCTTAAGCCCTGTCTCTGGACTAATATCAGATACAATCTTCTCAAAATCAAGAATTACAACCAGATGGTTATTCCACTTTACAATACCTGTGGCAAGCGCCGCATCCTGACTGCCCACAGTCTTATCTGGCACGATTATATCGCTCCATGAGAACCTGTTAATCCCATAAATTTTATGTACACGGAAAGAAACATTCAGCTTATTAAAATTCGTGATAATAAACATATCTCTCTCAGAATCCTCCGAATTGGGAAGTCCCAAAACCTGAGCAAGATTGATTGCCGTGATAATGGCATCTCTTGGAATAAAAACTCCCTCCACACATGGATGAGAATTTGGGATCATCGTGACTGGCTCACTATTAATAATCTCGCGGACCTTCGCCACATTAATTCCGTAATAATTTCCACTCACATCAAAGATAAGCAGCTCCAGCTCATTTGTCCCACTTTCCAGCAAAATATTGGTATCCATTTAAATTCCTCCGTCCTTTAGTATCACATGCTATCTTTTTTCAGCACAATACTTATTTATAGACATTATAGCATATAGTTTCTAAAAATACAAATAGCTTTCTGCTTGTTTATCAAAAACTACTATCTAGCTAACACCATTCGCAAACTTACCATATTTTATGTACTTACTCTGACATTGTAATAGAAAGCTCTGGCTTCTCCACTTGCTTTTCCATATGGCAATTTCCTTGAAAAGATGCTCCCTCTTCCATCACAAGCACCCTTGTATTAATGTCTCCGATAAGAACCCCTGTGCGGTTAAGCTCCAATCTTGAAGAAATAAAAGTATTTCCCTGCATATTCCCTGCAATCAAAAGCTCCTCCGCATAGACATCTCCAACCACTTTTCCTTTTTCTCCAATTACAACCTGATTCGCTGATTGAATAGTCCCTTTAAATTCTCCTTCAATGCGAAGAGTCGTCGTTTTAATCGTTCCCTCAAACTCACTCCCCTCACCGAGAATTGTGTGGGTCATGGTAGATGCACCAGCGATACTTTTCTTTTCTTTCATAAACATATCTTCACCAAGCCTTTCCTACATATCCTATTAATAAACATAAGGGTAAATGCCCATTGTTTTCTTTCTCATTCTCTATTTACATTATTCTCTGAGAATCTGCAGCGGATCTATATATTCTCCATTGTATTGTATTCTAAAATCCAGATGGGGACCTGTGCTTCTGCCAGTTGAGCCTGCCTTTGCTATCTCCTCCCCTGCCTCCACAATATCTCCCTCTGTCACAGATAATCTGGAACAATGACTATAACGTGAGATATAACCATTGCCATGATCAATCACAACCGTATAGCCATAGCCACTCTCCCACTCTGCCACTATTACTTCCCCCTGCCCTGCAGCGTAAATGGACGCACCCCACGAACATCCCACATCGATTCCCCAATGATTTTCTGTAGAGCTTCCTCCAAACGGATTGCTTCTACTGCCAAATTCTGATGTAACATTCCGTGATTCCACCGGCCATCTTGCCGGAATCTTAGTAAGGGCATCCATCTGCGCATGAATCTCTAAAAGTCCTTCTTTTTGATCCGAAATCTGTTGCTTTATGTATTCCAATCTTTCCGAAATGTCCTCCAAAGACTCCTGCTGCACAAGAGAATGATCGCTTAAAGGTTCCTCCCTTTTACTGACCTCCCTTGGTCCTCCCATGCCCTCAATCGCCTTAAATCCCAGTTGAACCCTCAGCTCATTCTGCATCAGCAGAATTTCTTCCAGCTGGTTCATTGTGTCCTCCGTCATCAAAGATAATCTTGCAATTTCCTGCTTTTGCAAATCATTCTCTGCTCTAAGCGCTTCAATCTGAGAATTTGCCTCAGACAACAATCCTTCTGCCTCATTATACTTCCTCTGTTCCTCCTGAAATACACCAAGCTGCTCTTTCTGTTCTTCATTGCTGGAAATAAGAACCTTATTCTGCACATTCACTTGATGATAACGACTGCCATAATAGCCAAAAATTGCTATGGCGATCATCATCACCGTAATAATGGCTGTTCCTATTGTTATCACACCAATACGAAGCTGAAACTGAATTGGACGCTCTGAATTATCTGGCACAATGACAACCGTATATGGTCTGGTAATATAATGCCTCAGCCAGTCTCTCACCGTATGCTTCTTCTTCAGCATAGTACATCTTCCTTTCCTGTACTCTTCCTCATTCCTAATCTACGCTAAAACAATTCTATCTATCACTTCAGCCAGATACAAAATATATTTCTACCTTCCACATTATACAGGATTTTTAGATAAATGTCTATATTATTGTAATATGTTGTA
>CAMUFS010000154.1 GCA_947088195.1 uncultured Clostridia bacterium | reverse complement strand
TGTTTCTGAGTTTTATCGAAATCCAGAGCAGTGGAAGGTGTTGGAGGCGGAGATATTCCCGGAGCTTATTAAAGTAAGTGGAAAGAACTTGAAAATCTGGAGTGCTGCGTGTTCAACTGGAGATGAGCCATATTCGCTTGCCATGGTGCTAAGTAAATTTGTACCACTTTCCAGTATTAATATACTGGCAACAGACATTGATAAACAAGTGATTGAGAAGGCAAAGCTCGGTCTTTATGCAGAAAAAAGTCTTGCTGGACTGCCCAAGGAATATGTAAGTAAATATTTTACAAAGGTGGGAGCTTCCTCTTACCAGATTAGTAATGATATTAAGAAATGTGTGCAGTTCAAACAACATAATTTATTGAAAGATTCCTATCCCACAGGATATGATTTGATTCTGTGCCGCAATGTACTTATTTATTTTACAGAAGAAGCAAAAGAAGAAGTTTACCGCAAATTTAATGACACGTTGAGAAAAGGCGGGGTTTTATTTGTGGGCAGTACAGAGCAGATTATAAAATATAGAGAATTGAATTATGAGTCAAGAAAATCATTTTTCTATATAAAGCTGTAGAGAAGAACTGTTTGATAGAAATTTTTAAGAAAAAAGTCCGCTTTAGAGCGACATTTATTAAGATAGTATTAGAAATATTTTCGGAGAAACGACATAGCGTGCGGGTTATGTCGTTTCTTTTTGTTATGGATCAGTTATCTCTCCCAGCAATGAAAAAGTAATAGGAAAGCTTCCATAATTAATAAAAGCATCCATGCTGGTACAAGTTTTGGCAGTGCTCCAACGGCACCTGCAAGGAAAAGCATAGTAACTGGAACAACATATTTTCGCGGGTGGTGCCATAAATCACTTTCTATGTTCCAATTTTTTACCGGAAAAAACCATTCTAACAGAACAGAGCAGATCGCACTTTGAAGTGCAAAGAAAATGGCTGTTACAATGATTAGAATGGTGATGCCACCATTTTGAATTTGGAAACTGCAAAGAAAAAGTATCTCCGCTATTATATTACATAGAAAGATAAAGAGGCAATATGGTACACAGAAGATTTTTTTCTGACCGGGCAGAAAGCGAATCGCTTGTTCTAGTGCTGGATCACAAGATAATAAAATACTGATGGGGGTGTTTAGGGACAGAATGGCAAAACCAATGGGAATGACAAATAGACGTTCCATCTGTTTGAAAAATAATGGCAGAATGCAGGCCACACACCACATAAAAACAGTATTGATCAAATAATTTTTGTGATAAGCAAGATAACGAAAAAAATATCGCCATACAGAATATTGCTTATACTTTTTTTCTGTACTATTATGTTTTCTATTGGAAATAAAAAATGCATAGGCATCTATATGTTGTAAAAGAATCAAAACAAGTGTGCTATGGAGGATCAACAATGGCAAAAACCATGGTTGTTGTCCTGAAAGTAGAATAACAATTATTACAGCAGCAGCCCAGAGCGTGTACCAAAGTTTTTTGAAGGAATAGATGGCAGCAGTTATTAGAATTGCGTGGATCGCACAAAGAATACTTCCCAATATTTCGGTAGGACTCCAGACAGATACCGCTAATAAAATGGCAAAAATTGCTGCCGTTTTTGTAAAAATGGTATAGATTCCCAATGCTGCTATATAGGAAAAGACAAATTTTCCATTATCAAAGGGTAACATAATTATATTCTGTACAGTGGCATCATTGTTTTTGGAGGAAAGTGCCTGCCACATTACACCAGCGGTAAAGGTACTTATCATTAGATAGAAAATAGATGGTGCAATCACTATTTTAATGTCAGCGATATACGATCCCCAAAATACAATAAAATAAACGAAAAGTGTTTGTGTCAACTTCTCATATTTTGCTCCAAAAAGTTGTTTAGCAAAAGCCTTAAATATAATTTTCATCATGTAAAGCCTCCCGAATGGTTTTGGCGTTGATTTGCCCGTGTTCAAAGGTCTGTTTTATTTTTCCATTTTCCAAAAGAAGTACGCGGTTCGATGTCAGCGTGATGCTTTCCAGAATATGGGAGGAAAATAAAACAGTTCCATGCTTTTTATAGTCGGCAATCTGCTGATATAAATATTCTGTACTTTGAAAATCCAATCCATTAACTGGCTCATCTAAGAAAAGAAGTTCTGTCTGTAAAGCAAAAGCTGTAATTAAGAAAACTTTTTTGCGGTTGCCAGTTGATAGATCCTTTAATAAAGTATCAGTGTAATCTTCAAAATGAAATCCCTGTATTAATTTTGATACATCAGGTATGTTTTTTCTATAGGCGGAAAAAACATAGGATAGGTACTCCCAGAAAGTGAAATAGGGAAAGGAATTGTCCTCAGCAAACACCGTATACCGGCAAGTTTTAAAATTCCGACTTCGCATATTGACAGAATTTCCATAAAACAAGATACCTTGGGAGTGAAAAGAAGGAAGTAGACCAGATAATACTTTTAAAAAAGTTGTTTTTCCAGCCCCGTTTAATCCAATCAGCCCTACCACTTCATGTTCCGATAATTCGATAGAAAAATCAGATAATATCATTTTTTGTTTTTGATACCATGCGCTTAAATTATTGACGGTTAAAAGAGGATGTTCCATTTTACATGCCTCCTTTTTTCCATGTTGTGTAAGCAGAATATAGAAATACACCACCCATAATAATATAGAGGCCAGACATCTGAAGGTTGCCAGATACACCGCTTATCATAGCTGCTGCCAGCCAAATCAAACCCATAATCCCACGAATATATACATGACGCATAATAGATACCTCCTAAAATTTTTTCTTGATTGCTATGGTTATAGTATAACTGAAAAAGAGGGACTGTGCGGAAATGTCCGTGATTGGTAGATTTTTGACCACGAAAAAAGCTATAAAACATTTGATATGCTTTATAGCTTAAAAGAGGAGGAAAGGGAAAGAGCCACAATATCTTATCTTATTCAATGGATACACCATAATAAGATAACGTTGCGACAGCACGAAATGTATGATCGACATAAGAAGTCTGGACTGTACCATCATATTTTTCAGCGGCAGTTAGTGCGCTTTTTAAGCCCCAGCCATGCAGACCATTTTCTTCTTTTGATGTTTTGAGGGCGCCGTCTTTTAAAATAGGAGCAGTGGTAAAACTATTTTCAACCTTTATCACTAGCATCTGATGAATACGGCGAATGGTAAGACAAACAAATCGCTTTTCCTGTTCTGGCACTTGGCGTACTGCCTCCAAAGCATTATCTAAGAAATTTCCCACTATTGCACATAAATCAGAGCTTTTTAGATTGGTGTGACGGGGAAACTCAACCTGTACCTGAAACTGCACAGCACAGGCTTGGGCAATTTGAGCTTTACTGTTAATCAGATAATCTATAGTCTCATCCCCGGTCCACACAGTATTTGCCATTTCTTGCACAGGCGCCTGCAGATCATTCAGATACTGCATGGCTTCCTGAAATTTTTGATGAGAAAGAAGCTGGCGCAATGCACCAATATGATTGTGAAAATCATGAAATAATTTTGCATTAATCGCGTAAGCATGATTTAACGTATTATAGTCTCGTTCCAACAATTCAGCTTGTTCTGATTTTAATCTTGCAAGCTCCCTTTCCACCTCGTACTGTTGGTTCATATTGAATACCAGAACAAACATCATTAAGACAACCGCCAAAATTGTCCACATATACAAGGTATCATCGGGAATAGGAAGAATCGTCTGCTGCGATAACGTAATAATGGCAATAAAACCTGTCACAACAAGGAAATATGCAAAATGAAAAGCTTCTTTCCTTGTTATATCAGGATGCTTCAAAAGATAGAGAGAGACAGCAAGCATTGACAGATAAAGCAACCATACAGCAAGCTGACCATTACCTGTATTATAATTTAAAAATGCAGCGGTATGAAACAGTACGCCCAACCATGCAGCAATGAGAAATTGGAGAAAAGAAATTGCAATTTGATAAAAGATCCCAATAAATAAACTCATTCGAATAACAGCATTTTGAAAGAAATGAACACAAAAAACAATCCAGATAGTTTCCAATACAATCTGGTAAAAATCTGGCAGCTTCATCACAAACCAAAGAACAGAAATAACAGCAACTCCAAAGGATGATACAATAATGCCACCATTTTTAGGTTTTTTAGCAGATAACAAATGAAAAACTAGAAATAGATATACAATAGCCCGCACGCTTCCAGCAGCAATAATAGAACATAAAAGAAAAAGATCCATCATATATGAGTCCCCCAATAATAATTAATTTGCTCCTTCACCTTTTGTAAATGAGAGCGGCTTATGGGGAGGAATTTGCCATTTTTCAATATCGCCATACCATCCTTGATCTGCATAATGTGTATTATATTCACAATACAGCCGCGATCAATATAAATAAATTCCTCTGTGCCCAATTCCTCATAAACCTGCTGTAAACTTTTTCGCACCTTGGAAATGCCACCAATGACAGCAATACTGGCATTCTTTCCATCGCGCTCAATATATAAAATCTCCTTATATGGGATTTTTTCAAGACGGCTGTTTGTCTGAATAATATAGGATTTCCCCTCCTCCAGCTCAATAAAACGGACGGCGTCCTGTATGGCATCAGGGAGCCGTTTCTCAATATCATCCTTTGGCACATATCGAAAGATGGACAATTCAAAAGCATCTATGGCATATTCAATATGAGAAGTGATAAAGATAATTTTAATATTTGGCAGAAAAGGCTTAATTTTTTTTGCAATTTCCATGCCAGTATACCCCGGCATCTCAATGTCCAATAATATTAAATCAAAGAAAAAATGATCCTCAACAATATCATAAAACAAGGAATCACTTGCCGTATAAATCGCTATCTCACCAACACTGTCACATTGCTTCAGGCAAGTCTCAGTCAATTTCTTATGAACCTGAACCGTTGCCAAATCATCATCACAAATGGCTATACGCAACATAATATCACCTCATTTAGCTTTTAGATAGAAAAAAGCTGTATTATATATTCCCTTTGCATTTCTTTATTTTGAAGAAATATTTCTGTGATTTCTAAAAAATATTCTTTTTCTGCATAAGCCCTCTGAAATACATCTTTTGCAAAATTTTTATCCTTTATTGGAAGATAAAAGGATTCTCTTTTGGTGTAACAGTTGCTTGGCTTTGCAGCTTTTCGATATGCTTTGTCCACATATATCGCTACACTTTTATGGATTGCCTGATCTTCTTTTGGAAGATAATAATAATCCTTATAATTATTGTAAAAATATTTCATCACCTCATGGCTCACAGAAATCTGGACCATAATCTGTCCATTTTTTATAGTAAGACAATATTTGCCATAATTAAGTGTTATAGTGTCAGGCAGTGTGATCTCAGTTTTTAGGAAAAAGGTCATGATATTTTCCCTCTGCTCTGCCTTTTCTACTTTAAAATTCCCTTTTAGAAGCTGTGTTAATCCATAAAGGGGAAGGAGGTGAATAAGTCCCCTTACATCATCGGCGTTATGTAGCAATAGACTTTGATAAAGCTCTTCTTTGTGAATTGCCATATATTCAAAATAAACCTCAATCAGATCTCCACCGGAGAAGCAGTCGGTTCTGTGAATATGGAGAAATTCTTCCAAATCTCTTTGCCTTATATTGGAAATGCCCAAAGCTTTTTTATATGGTTTGATCTCTCGGTATAAATCCAAGATTTGAAAGGAGGAAAAATTTTGTTTAAGCTGATAATGCTCCATTCGTTTTTTTAGAAAGGGAATATCAAAGGAGCTGCCATTAAAATGAATCAGCCATGTGTAGGAGCTGATAAAATCAAAGAAGGAGGATAACATGGATGCTTCATCCTGAATATCGTCAAGGAACCATTGGCGGAGCTTCCATGTATCCTCTGCCCAATAAGCACATCCAATAAGATAGGGGATGGCAGCATGTGCAGAAAAGCCTGTTGTCTCAATATCAAAAAAAATTACCCGCGATGTGGCATCTGGAAGAAGAGAAGGGGGAATTGGAATGGATAATGGTTCTTCAAGGATGTGCATAGTATCTGTTCCTCCAATTATTTATAGGTGTAATATTTATTAGAATTTTTGTGGATAAATTACATTTGTATTATACGATAATTTTACTTATGCCGCAAGCAGGTGCATAAAAAATTGGGTATATGTGAAAGCTAGTATAAATGAAAATGACAAGCTTTAGAATTTTACAACACAAATTCACGGAAAGGATAGGGTGAGAGAAGTGAGTACAGCCACGGATTTTTCAGATAAGCTTCAGGTGAATAAAGAAGCGTGGGATAAGCTTCTTGCGATTGATACCAATTTTGATGTTCTCTATAAAGATCTGGTGATAGGAGAGAGAGAGGCAGGCTTTTATTTTATTGATGGTTTTGTCAAGGATGAAGTGATGCAGAAGCTGATGTCCTCTTTGGAGAGCATCACAAAGGACAAAATGCCGCAGACGATGGAGGAGTTTGCTAAGCAGTGGATCTCCTATGTGGAAGTAGATATTGAGACGGAGAAGGATAGTTTATTGCGCGCGCTGCTCTCAGGAGTGGTTTGTATGTTTATCGACGGCTATGATAAGGCGCTGGCGATTGACTGTCGAACATATCCTGCGAGAGGAGTGGAGGAGCCGGAGAAGGATCGAGTGATGAGGGGCTCCAGAGATGGCTTTGTGGAGACGGTGGTATTTAATACAGCCCTGATACGAAGAAGAATCCGCAGCCCAAAGCTTTGTATGGAGATGATGAGCGTGGGGAGAAGCTCCAAGACCGATGTGGTGGTAAGTTATATGGCAGATCGGGTGGATCAGGCATTTCTTGAAAATTTAAAACAGAGGATTCAGAGCATTGATATTGATGCTCTGAATATGAATCAGGAAAGCTTAGCAGAGTGCTTGTATAAACGAAAATGGATCAATCCATTTCCCAAATATAAATATTCAGAGCGGCCTGATACGGCAGCAGCTTCCATATTGGAGGGAAATATTGTGGTGTTGGTGGATAATTCCCCGTCTGCCATGATTATGCCAACCTCTGTGTTTGATATTATTGAGGAGGCGGACGATTATTATTTTCCTCCTGTCACGGGAACTTATCTGCGTCTGTCACGCTTTTTGACAACGCTACTCACTTTATTTTTGACGCCCACTTGGCTACTTTTTATGAAAAATCCGGGATGGATTCCAGATTGGCTTCAATTTATTGTCCCTGCTGAGGAGGTTCAGGTGCCACTGCTTTTTCAGCTTTTAATTTTGGAATTTGCC
>CAMUFS010000153.1 GCA_947088195.1 uncultured Clostridia bacterium | reverse complement strand
TTTCAAGATCAGATAGAGGCATTGATCCAGAAAAGTATAAAATATAAGAATGAAGTATTGTTTGTGAATGCCTGGAATGAATGGGGAGAGGGAATGTATTTGGAACCTGATGAGATAAATATGTTTCAATATTTGGAGGCAATAAGAGGTGCTGTGGAAGGAGCATCTACGGGAAAAGGAGAATTTTTGGCTGAGGATACAAGAACTGCCAAAGAGGAGATATTGTCTTTGGATTATCAGGTAAGAAAATTTAAACAGCTTTTTCTTATATTGGATAAATGGTTATATTTAGAGCAGGAGAAAGAGTTAGATTTTGCTGGTTTTTTTTTAGAAAAGGGAATAAAAAATGTAGCAATTTATGGAATGGCTTCTTTAGGAAAACATTTGTTAATACAATTATGCAGAGAGGGAATAGAAGTTGCTTTTGGGATTGATCAATATGTAGGACAAGTGGGAGAAAACTTTATTGTTTTTCGCCCAGAAGAAAAATTTCCTGAGGTAGATGCTATTATTATTTCTGCTTATGAGGTGGCTTCTATTAAAAAGAAATTACAAAAAACATATTTTGGACAGATATATGGATTAGAAGAAATTATTGATACAATGGGACAAAATAAATAAGAATGGCAGGTAGTATATGAAATATCTTCTTTTTGGGACAGGGGATTATTACGAACGATATAAAAAATGGTTTGAGCCAGAGAATATTGTGGCATTATTGGATAACTCACCTTTGAAGCAGGGGACATTTATTGATGGCATTCAAGTGTTGCCGCCAGAGAAAGGCATTGAAAAACCTTTTGATATTATTGTAATTCTTAGTTTTTATGTAAAAGAAATGAAGCAGCAGTTACTTCAGTTAGGTGTATTAGAAGATAAAATATGTCATTTTTATGGATTGCGCCAAAGAGTATATCAGAAGGATAAGAAAAAACCAATCTTATATTATGGCAATGCCAAACAACGGATGGTAAAAGGTGAAAAAAATTATATCTTGTTGTTGTCTCATGATTTAAATTATGGAGGACCAGCTCTTGCATTGTATTATGCAGCGAAAATGTTGATAAAACATGGATATCATGTGGTGGTCGCATCTATGATAGATGGTCCGCTAAGAAGAAATATGTTGTTGGATGATATTCCTGTTGTGGTAGATGTCAATCTGCAAATAGAGACTATGAATGATGCAAAATGGATGGATCATTTTTCTTGTATTATATGCAATACCATTAATTTTTATGTTTTCTTGTCAGATAGAAACACAAAGATTCCCGTTCTTTGGTGGTTACATGATTCTGAATTTTTTTATGGTGGGGTTGACAGAGAGTTAATTCGTAGGATAAGTCAAGAAAGGCTTTGTGTTGCGTCAGTTGGGCCAGTACCAGAAAAAGCAATAAAAAAATTTCTTCCCAATATATCGGTAAAAAGACTTTTATATGGAGTGGAGCGGAATATAGGTTCTATAGAAAAAGAAACTAGAGCGTATCAAAGAAAAAATGTATGTTTTGTCACGATTGGATATATTGAGACGAGAAAAGGGCAAGATATTTTAGTGGAAGCGATTCAAAATCTTTCTTTTGAAGAACGAAAAAAAGCGGAATTTTATTTTGTGGGGCAGAATACTTCAAATATGGCGCAGCAAATAATACAATTAGAAATTCCAGAGATTAAAGTGACGGGAACAAAAAATCGAGAGGAAATTCATAGATTGCTGGAACAGGCAGATGTGCTGATTTGCCCATCTAGGGAAGATCCCATGCCAACGGTGGCTGTGGAAGCGATGATGCATAGGGTGCCTTGTATTTTGTCGGATGCAGTGGGAACAGCAGAGTTTATCCATGATAAAAAAAATGGATTGTTATTTGAAAGTGAGAATAAAAAAGAATTGGCAGAAAAAATACGATGGTGCATTAATCATAAAGAAGAATTATCTCAAATGGGATTGGATGCAGAACAAGTTTATTACCAATATTTTTCTATGGATGTTTTTGAAAGGAATTTGCTGGAAATAGTGACTAAGTTATGTCCTATAAATTGCAAAGAATAGGAGGATTTCATTGTGTTAGATTTACCACAGCAATTCCATACATATAAAGGAAAAAAAATCGCAATATATGGTCTTGGCACAGAAACAGAAAAAATATTGGAAGAACTGAAAGCAGAATTTCAAATAATTGGATTGTTAGATAGCTTTAAAGAAACGGGATGGTTATATGGATTTCCTATTATTTCTATAAATCAGGCAGTGAAGAGTGGGATTACGCTTATCCTTATAGTGGCACGCCCCGGTTCTTGTAGAGCAATAGCTAGACGAATTGGAGAAACCTGCAAAAAATACCAAATAGCTCTGTTTGATATACGAGGAATAGATTTATGTGAAAAAAAGAAGATTATATATCATTTGAATGATATATCAGGCAGTACCAAGAAAGAAGTACTTCAAAAAATACTTGCTTATGACATAGTTAGCTTTGATCTGTTTGATACGTTAATTATGCGTCAGACGTTATTTTCAACAGATATATTTGAAATGGTGGATGTTCGTTTGAGGCAACATGGGATCGGGATAGAAGATTTTTCTAAAAAAAGGGAGGCCAGTGAAAAAGAATTATCGAAACAATATGCACCTGATCTTAAGGATATTTATTGTTATATGAAGGAAACATATCATCTGTCGGATTTGGTTCCAGAGATGGCAGCAGATTTGGAGTGGCAGATAGATTATAATTTAATAATTCCAAGAAAAGAAGTGTGTGAATTATTAAGTAAAATATATAAATGTGGAAAAGAGATAGTGATTCTTTCGGATTCCTATTACACAAGACAACAAATTATAAAAATATTAAAAAAATGTGGCATTAGTAATATTGATAATCTTTTTATTTCTTGTGAATATGGAACAGGAAAAACACAGATGTTATTTCAAAAGTGGATAGATATGTCGGGCGATGCGTTAAAAATTCATATAGGGGATGATATTGTCGCAGATATAGAAAGTGCGAAAAGAAATGGCATTGATACATGTCATCTCTACAGTGGTCTTGATTTGCTGGAACAAACAGGATATATGGGATTGTGGGAGCATGTAAATTCACTGTCTGACAGAATAAAAGTTGGAATGGCAATTTCACTGATTTTTAATAGTCCATTTCAATTTGAGGAGAAAGAAAATATGATACAAATAATGAGTGCATATCAGGCAGGGTATCTATTTTTTGCACCCATTATTAGTGATTTTGTTTTTTGGTTTCATAGACAAATAAAAGAAAAGAAGATTGCTAATATTTTATTTTGTGCCAGAGATGGATATTTTATAAAAAAATTATATGACAAATTAGAAGAAGATAGTTCTTCTATTTATTTTCTTATATCAAGAATCGCAGCTATTCGTGCGGGAGTGGCAGATACAGAGGATTTAAAATATGTGGAGGAGATGAAATATAGTGGCACCTTGAAAGAACAGGTAAAGGAGCGTTTTGGCATTGTTTCCTTGACAGAGAAAAAAGAATTAAAGGATTATGCGCAGGAGATTTTTGACAGAGCTACAAGGGTAAAAAAAGCGTATCAGGCATATATTAAAAAATTAGATATAAAAGAAGGAGACATTGCTTTTTTTGATTTTGTCGCAAAAGGAACCAGTCAGTTTTATGTGAGCCGTTTGTTGGATCAACATTTAAAAGGTTTTTATTTTCTTTGGTTAGATAAAGAAAATATGAAACAGAAAGGACTTGATATAGAGTCTTTTTATCAATCAGAGGAAATTGAAAAAAGTGTGATATATGAAGATTACTACATATTAGAAACGATATTGACTTCCCCGGAAGCTTCTGTGTTGGAATTTAAAGAAGATGGTATTCCAATTTATGCACAAGAGACGAGGACAGAAGAGGAGATATGCTGTTTTCAGCAAATACAGGCGGGAATTTTAGAGTATTTTCAGATATATTTGAATATATGTCCAATTATAGAAATAAATAAGGAATTGGATGAGTGCTTGCTTTCTCTGATCCATAAGATCAAAATACAAGATAAGGAGTTTTGGAAATTAAGGGTAGAAGATAAATTTTTTAATCGAATGACAGAGGTATCAGATTTAATCTAAATGTTTTGTAAATTTAAAATGATAAGATAAATGCTAGAGAGGATAAATATTATGCAAATTGAATTAACTGCATCTATGATGTGTGCAAATTTTGGAAACCTAGAAAAAGAAGTGAAAGATTTGGCAGATGGCGGCATAGATTCTTTCCATATTGACATTATGGATGGCAGATATGTTCCTAATTTTGCAATGTCCTTAAATGACATGAGATATATTGCGGAATTTACAGAAAAACCTTTGGATATTCATTTAATGATTGAGCATCCGAATAATCGGATTGGATTATTTTTACAAAATCTGCGAAAGGGAGATACTGTTTATATTCATCCTGAAGCTGAATATCATCCCTCTACAACACTTCAACATATTATTAATGCTGGAATGATTCCAGGAATTGCAATTAATCCGGGCACAAGTGTGGAGACTGTTATGGAGATGCTCCGTATTGTGAAAAAGGTGCTAGTAATGTCAGTAAATCCAGGTAATGCAGGGCAGATGTTTTTGCCTTATGTCGGAAAGAAAATTACAAAGCTTCTAGCTTTAAAGGAAGATATGGATTTTGAAATTTATTGGGATGGGGCTTGCAGTGCAGACAAAATTTTGGAATTTGCTCCAAAAGGAGTCAAAGGATTTGTTCTTGGCACAACACTTTTATTTGGTAAGGACAAGCCTTATGGAGAAACATTGCAGAATATACGTCAATTAAAATTTTGAAATAATGGCTACAACAATCTCACTGGCTTTAGACAATGGGTAGTTCACTATAGATAGTATGAGCAATATTTGATAATAACATGTCAGTATTTGGAGAGTAATTGATATTTGCCTGCGTTACAATAGAGGGAAGATTGAGAAAGGGGGCTAAGGAATGGATATAAGACTTAGCAGGCAGAGGAATGTGCCCATTGTGGTGGAGAGCTGTGGTTATGAGGGAGTTCGAAGAATTGCGCACAAGGTAGCAGAAGATATAGAAAAAGTGATTGGAAGCAGGCCGGAAGTGATCGCGGAGGATAAGCTTTGCGTTGGGCAGGCTTCTTGTATTATTTTATGTGCCACATTGGGGCAAAGTAAATTATTAGATCGGCTGATACAAGAGAATAAAGTGGACTGCGCTGATTTATATGGAAAGTGGGAAGTCTATCAGATTAAGCTTATTCAGACAGAAGATTTTTCACAAATTCTACTTATCTGCGGCAGTGACAAAAGAGGAACTATATATGGTATGTTTTCATTGTCAGAATATATTGGAATATCCCCCTTGTGTTTTTGGGGAGATGTGGTTTGCCGGAAACAGGAAGAGATAGTGATTAAAAGTGATATAGAAAAAATCTCGAAGGAGCCCAGTGTTCGTTATCGAGGTTTTTTTATCAATGATGAGTGGCCATGTTTTGGACATTGGGTGACAGAAAGATTTGGCGGATTTTGTGCAGATGCCTATGAACATATATTTGAATTGTTGCTTAGGCTTAAGGGGAATTATCTGTGGCCGGCGATGTGGACAGCATCGTTTCCTTTGGATGGTCCGGGAAATAGAAATGAGGAGCTTGCGGATATCTATGGAGTGGTAATAGGGTATTCCCACCATGAACCTTGTCTGCGTGCCAGTGAAGAGTGGGATAAGGTGCGGGGAGTGGGAAGCCGTTATGGCAATGAGTGGAATTTTTATACTAATCGGGAAGGACTTTTAAATTACTGGGAAGATGCCCTAAAACGCAGTGGTGGCTATGAGAATATTATTACAATAGGAATGAGGGGAGAACGAGATAGCTCCATGCTGGGGGATTGGGCAACAGTGGCAGAAAATATTGAGCTATTAAAGGATATTATTGTAAGTCAGAAAAAGCTGATTAAGAAATATGTAAATCGGGAAGAGCAAGAGATTCCTTTGCTTTTGGCGCTCTATAAAGAGGTGGAGGCATATTTTTATGGTGACAGCCAAACGCCGGGACTTAAGGACTGGGAGGAGCTTGCGGATGTGATTTATATGCTCTGTGAGGATAATTATGGTTATATGCGTACATTGCCTGAAGAAAAGCTGCGAAGTCATAAGGGAGGCTTTGGTATGTATTATCATTTAGATTATCATGGTGCTCCAATATCCTATGAGTGGGTGGATTCCACGCCGCTCTCTAAAATCTGGGAGCAGATGGGAGAAGCTTATGAATATGGAATTAATAAGGTTTGGATGGTAAATGTGGGAGATTTAAAATTTCATGAAATTCCGCTTTTTTACTTTATGGCTCTTGCTTATGACTATGACAGGTGGGGGTATGGAAATCCTGACAGTTATAGGGAATTTACAAAAGAGTGGACAAAGTGTACCTTCCCAGAAGTTAATTTGGATGTACAAAAAGAGATAGGACAGGTGCTGACAGATTATATTCAGATCAATAGCCTGCGCAGACCAGAAGCGCTTCACACGGGGATTTATCACCCATGTCATTATAATGAGACAGATCGAATGATTTTAGCGGCAGAACAGATAGAGGAACGATCTAATTGGATATGGAAGGAATTGACAAGACAAGAGGATCGGCAGGCATATTATAGTATGATTCATTTTCCAGCTATGGCAAGTGCTAATCTTTTAAAAATGCATCTTTATGCAGGAAAGAATAATCATTATGCAAAACAAGGAAGAATTGTGGCAAATGATTATGCAGAATATACCTTACAATGCATAGAAAGAGATAAGGAGCTATCACAAGAGTGGGAGAAATTCTTAGAAGGCAAATGGAATGGGATGCAGCTTGCTTGTCATATTGGATTTACCAAGTGGAATGATGATGATTATCGTTATCCAGTCCTTATGAGTATAAAACCTACCCATAAACCTAAAATGAGTGTGTCCAGAAAAGATGAAGAAAGGATAGCGGTGAAAAATTATGGAAGCCCAACCGTAATTCAGGTACCTGATTTTCAGTATGTCGGTTGTGACAGGGTAGTGTTAGAAATTGCAAATGGAGGAGTTGGCAGTTTTCATTATAAAATCAATATGGAAGATAAGCTTCCAAAATGGCTTACTATAACGCCTATAGAAGGGGAGGTAGAGGTGCTTGAGGAGGTACAGATAATGTGTCATCGAGAGCTGTTGCCTGCTAAAGCTTGGAAATTTATCTTTCAGATTCAAGGAGAAGATACTTGTGTAAATGTTGAAATTATAGGAAAAGCAATACCTG
>CAMUFS010000152.1 GCA_947088195.1 uncultured Clostridia bacterium | reverse complement strand
AAACCACAAGATTAATTGCTACATAACCAAAAAAGAAACACACACCGCCAGCCACATAATTTTTAATCCCTTTTTTCCCAGAAAATAAGCAGATGCCAAGCAAACCTGCTGCCAGATATAAAAGCACTACCTCCGTTGGATCGGCACAGATAAGTGCCGAGATAACACTATAGAAGATCAGCCCAAACACCCCCGCCTCACTTCCAGCAATGCAGCTAATCAATATTGGCACAGAAAGCACTGGCCGCAAAGCTCCCTCTATCTTATAAGATACCATCACAACAAGAAGCTCAAAAAAATGTAGTCCGAGCAGCCAGAAAAATTTCTCTGGTATTACATCAGATAAGCGGTATACAAAGATACCACCAAGCAGCAGAAACATGCTGGCAGCCGCTGCCAGCTCACTCCACCACAGCTCGTATCTCCACGCTGTCAATAACAAAAATATAATATCAAGAATTAACATGCCACCCAAAAAGAACAGCAGTTTTCCCTTCTGTCTACCTGTGCCTGTTTGTTCTGTTATCTCTTTCATAACCTGCCCTCTGTCTCTTTCTTTCGTCTTTATTTATACGACTCTCATAATCTTCATATGCCTTTACAATTTTTTGCACCAGCGGATGACGCACCACATCCTGGCTTGTCATATAACAAAAACCAATATCCTCCACTTTGTCAAGCACTCGAATCGCCACATCAAGCCCCGACTGTGTTCCCTGAGGCAGATCCTTCTGTGATTGATCTCCTGTAATAATCACCTTAGATCCAAAGCCAATACGAGTGAGGAACATCTTCATCTGTGCTGGTGTGGTATTCTGTGCCTCATCTAATATAATATAAGCATTGTCCAAGGTACGGCCTCTCATATAGGCGAGTGGGGCCACCTCAATCAAGCCCTTTTCTGTATTGTGCAAAAAACTCTCTGGTCCCATAATCTGATATAGAGCGTCATACAATGGCCTTAGATAAGGATCGACTTTGCTTTGCAGATCGCCCGGCAAAAAGCCAAGCTTCTCTCCTGCCTCAATCGCTGGGCGCGTCAGTATAATCCTTCCCACCTCATTATTTTTAAATGCCTGAATAGCCATGGCCATGGCAAGATAAGTCTTTCCAGTTCCTGCAGGACCAATGCCAAACACAATCATCTTCTCGCGAATGGTATCCACATACTGTTTCTGTCCAAGTGTCTTTGGTTTAATTGGTTTTCCCTGTATCGTCCTTGCAATCGTATCCTTATCGACTTCCAGCAGAACATCTTCTTTATCTTCCATCGTCATAGCGATCGCATAATCCACATTCTGCTCTGTAATAGCATTTCCCCGCCTTGCAAGCTCCAAAAGCTGAAGCAGCACACTGTGAGCGCGCTTTACATACAGCTCTGTCCCAATCAGCTTAAGCTGCGAGTCTCTTGCTATCATTGTAACATGAAACGTCCGCTCAATTTTTTTTAAATAGCGGTCGTAATCTCCAAATACGGCGGCACCGTACTCTGAGGGAAAATCAAGTGTCATTTCCGTTATACTCATAGGCTGTATCGTTCCTCTCCCCAAAAGGCACTGTCCTTCCCTGAGGACATATCACGATAATCCTCCCAGAAGCAGAACCTATTTTTTCATCTATAGCTATTTTAACATTATTTCCTACAATTTGAACCCCCTTTTGTAATAAATTTTCAAAAAATTCATTTATATTTTTCTTAAGCATCTCTTCTGCCTCTTCTTCTGTCAAACTTTCCTGTTGATAGCAGTACTCTTTATAATACCACTTTTCTACAGAAAATGGGAGATAGAAATTAGTACCAATGACCAGTGGATGATTTTCTGTCATTATATCAAAATGTTCAAAGCCTGTAGCTCCAGCCTTCAAAAACAACCGATTTCCCAATATAGAAACAGACCATGCATAAGCTTCTTTTCCTGTATAGATTTTTTTCTGTCCTTCCAAAGAAATCTGATCTTCATAGTATAAAATACTCTCTCCTTTTATGTCAGCGTCAGCAGCCGTGTATTCTGTTCTTAACACACCGCCTGCTTCATCCTTAATTTCCACACTCCCTGCTACTAATATATCCCCCTTTGCCACCACATCTCCCTGCTTGACAAGTGGCGTCCCGCTTCTTGTGATAATCGAGGTAATGCGGCAGTCTTTGTCCGCCACAATATTACAATAACCATTCTCTTCTCTCTCCTGCCAATTATTAAAATTCTCCTCCACCTGAATAATTAATCTTGTGCCAGATATAGAGGCAGACACCCAGATAATATCACTGTACTTGCTGCGCAGCAGCTTTTCAATCCGATCGCAATCCACCTGGTCCCTTCTCATGCCATGTACAATCTGCTCTGAGGACAGATAATCCAAAAGTACCTGCTCTGTATAAGAATAATTTCCCTCAATATGAATATCCCAGATAAATAAAGAAAGCAAATATACACAGACAAACGCCGCCATTATTCCAACAAAAAAGGCTTTGCGAAAACGGTATTTTTGTAAAAAAAAAGGAAATCCATACCGTTTTCTAATGCAGATTCGGGTTCTGGTTTTCCGTATCACAGGTTTGAGCCTTCTAAAATCTTTAATTGAAATATTGCACTCATATCCTTCTGGTGTATTACAAAGATTCCAAAGCTCAATTTGATGTACATTACAAATATTAAAAAAACGCTCTGGGGAGCCACTTTTAATTAAAATAAGCAGATAGCCCCTTATATTAGTAAAACGCCATGCCTTCATACTATCACGTCCTTCCGCATCTCATTCATACTTAAAGTCCGTAAGATAACCTGTTATCTTCATCTCATCGCCCGTGTAATATTCAATATGAAGTCGTTTTCCCGTAATTAGGAGCTTTCCGCTCTTTGTCTGCAAACGAATCTTGCAGTCTGTATATTCGATAATGCTTTTATAATTTTCAATATAAGCCTCATGCCGCCCTGATATTTGAATTAGGACATCACCATATACCAAGTCCTTTGGCATTTTTAAAGCTTCTACCATACATTTGGATACCATGCTGCTCAGTTTTTCCACACAATGCCTCCGGTCCCTATCGTACAATTTAATATATGAGGCACAGAACAGAAAAATTACAGTAGTCCGGCGGATTTCAGTCCTACCACCAAAAGAAAGATAGTGATAACAGATCCCATACTGGTCCAAACCACAAGCTGGCTGGCAAGCTGTTCATCATTTTCCATCTCGCCTGCCATAATGGCACTCGACACTGCCACAGGAGAGCCAAACAATGCCACAAGCGCCGGATAAACCGTATTATCAAAATGAAGCACATTAGAAAAAGCGGCAGCAGCCACAATTCCAATTACCGGAGCAGCCACAATCCTCCACACCGTCCCTATCACAATCTCCTTAAGCATCCCTCTCACCGCGCTAAAAGTAAATTGTCCACCAAGCACTATCAGTGCAAGAGGAGAAGCGATCTTAGATAAATTGCCAACTGCAGTATAAAAAAATGTCAAGCTTCCCGATAAAGAAAACGCCAAAGCTCCATCCTCTCTAAGAGGAATAAAAGAACGAATAATCAGTGTGACAAGCCCAATGCACACCCCGATAATAAGAGGATTTGTGACAATTTTTTTCAAAATATCACGAATATCAATCCTCTTTCCCTCCCCTGAAACAAATAAAGAAAGAGAAATCACAGCGAGAATATTAAAAAATGGTATGGTAAATGCGGAAAGTATCGCTGCTACAGCAACCCCCTCTGCTCCTCCTAAGGCTTCCGAGAGAGGAATACCAATAATGGCAAAATTGGACCGAAACACACATTGCAGTATAACCCCCTTCTGCTTCTTATCCTTAATCAGTGTGCATACCGTCAAAAGGCCCAGAGCAAACAAAATCGCTATAATAATCAGGCAATACCAGACTACATCCCAGCGGATCGCACCAAGATCTGAGATATTGTAGACATTATAAAATAACATACATGGCAGGCAGACACGAAACACCAATTTATTTGCTGTCTTAAGGAAATCTGCGCTCAGAAAACCGATACTTTTAAGAATATATCCAAGTATAATCAAAAGAATAATTGGTATCACTGCATTGATCGCATACATAAAAACATCAAACATGTTCGCTCCCTTCTGCGTCATTTGGCGCTGCCGTTATCTTCTTATCCTGTACATTGCAAAAGATAAACTTATCCCCTTTTGCTCCATCCACATTCACATTAGTAAGACACACATGATTTACATTCTCAAAATACAATCCTTGTCGACAAGCCTTTGGGTTCTCTGGCGTCATAATAATTACGCCTTCCTCTGCCTTCTCTGCCATCTCAAAGACTACATTTTCAATCTCAATGGATTCGATCGGCTGTTCAGGAAGCCCAAGAAAATACCCAGCACCCCACTGTGCATCGGAAACCTTTAAGGATCGAAATGTAAAATGTCCTAAATATGGCGTTGTCTCATCCACTGGCATAGGCGATCGGTCAAAATGCTCTGCCACATAAGCTTCGCTGCCAGCTTTATAAAACATATTTATAGTCAAAGGTGCCAACACACGCTCCATCTCTATATTTTCAAAGGTGATGCCATCGATCACTGCTGTATTCCCTCTGCCCCTTCTTGTCTTAATCCGCAGTCCCCTGTCTGTATCGCGGAAAATACACTGTGTCACAAAAATATCTTTTACACCACCGCTCATCTCGCTCCCCAGAGTCACACCACCATGCCCAAATTCCATCAGACAATTTCTAACCGTAATCTGCTCTGACGGTGTCCGAAACTTTTTGCCAAATTCTGCTTTGCCAGATTTGATTGCAATACAATCATCCCCTACCGAGATTCGACACCCTATAATATTTACTCCTTTACAGGACTCTGGATCACAACCATCTGTAGTCGGTGAATCCGTAGGACTTGTCAATAACAAATCAATATATGAAATATCCGAACAAAAAAATGGATGCTGGTTCCAAGAAGGCGTATTCTTAACGGTAATGCCTTGAAAAGAAACATCCCTGCAGTGATTGAGAAAAATTCCCTTTGGACGTCTTGCCACACGCTTCACCTTGTGATCCACCCACCAATCACTATTCTGCGCATTTTCATCAAGAATCCCTTCCCCATACACTTTAACATTTTCCACTCTAATTCCCGTTATCATACTGGCAAATAGATCATCCGGCTCCCCTTCCCATGTGCCAAGATACATCTCCTCACCATCTTCCATCAATATTCGACCCGGAAGCACTGGATACTGATGTCGATCTGTCTCGCCCAACAACACTGCACCTCTCTCAATTTCCAGACGAATATCACTTTTTAAAAACAAAGCTGTCACCAGATAAGTACCAGAGGGAACTACCACACGTCCTCCCTTTGGACAAGCAAACAATGCTGCTTGTATCGCTCCCGTATCGTTATGTTTCCCATCACCTAGCGCATAAAAATCCTGTACGTTTAAGGTGACACTGACAAGCTCTGTTCGAAAGACCAACGCTTCATCCATATTCAGATTTCGAACTCTAAGAACATACTCTGTATCTGGCAAAAGACCATAAATAGAAAAAACATTTCGATCTTCTGTGCGCAACAGCTCATCATTTAAATAAATATCAAAAATTTGCGGTGCATAATAACAGCTTGTCTGATCCAGCTCAAAACTAGCACTGGAAGGTGAAATAAAAATTTGTTTTACCATAGACACTTTCTCCTTACCCATAAATATAAAATGGATATAATATAATTTTCATTACTAACAGATTTGAGATTTATGCATTTATTATGACATACTGCAAAAGAAATGTATATGAATTTTTTTCAAAATTTAGACAAGAAATACAGATTTTTAGACTACATTAAATTATTTTGCCTTAACTATTACTATTTTTATATAATTGTAAAGTAATTTATTGAATCATTGTTGAGAAAGGTCCGCCCAGAGAACTGGCTATGGTTCTCCGTCACCGCGCTCCCGCTTAGTGAAAAACGTAACAGACGCTAAGTTCGTGCAAAACCTCACTGAAGCGTACCACATAATTCGCAAGCTCATTATGCGCTGACGTTTTTCAATAGGTTCCGTAGAACCATAGCCAGTTCTCTGAGCTACTTTCTTGAATATTCTAAATTATATTTGAAAAACGCTTTCTACTATATGCATATCACAACTTATAGGATATGTAGATGGACAAATTTTTAACACTTTATTAAAAACAAAATAGTCTATTAAATTTATTTATCTCTGAATATCGGCAAGTAAAGTAGATTATCAACATATTTAGAATACTAGAAAAAAGTAGCATAGCAAAAGCAATTATATCCTCAAGGAACCTATTGAAAAACGTCGGCGCTTAGCGAGGTCTTTTACGAGCTTAGCGTCCGCTACGTTTTTCACTAAGCGGGAGCGCGGTGACGGAGGATATAATTGCTTTTGCTATGCGGACCTCTCTAAAAAATATAAAGAAAAAATTAGTTCAAAAGCGTCAACATCTTCTCCATATCAGATATTAATTCCTTCGAGTATTCTTCTGCTTCTCTTCCAATTTGTTCTGCTTTTACATAATCTTCTTCATAAAGCGCTTGTATCGCATCCGATCCAAATCCGTGTAGCTTTTTATGTTTTTCGCCAAGCCCCTCCCATATAGAACGAATCTCTGGCATTTTTGGTGTCATGGCATAGTAAAAATGTCCAAATCCACATTTTGCTGCATTAAGCTGAAGCGGAATAACCTCTTTTTCTGACACCATTCGTTTTAAATTTGCTATCCAAGCTTTATGTGCGGAGATTGCACTGCTTACATATTTTGCAAATTCCGCATTTGTCATATGGTAAAAAGCATCATTTGCCATAGAACCAAGCTGTTTTACCGCATCATCTAAGGTTTTTTCTATATCAACCACAGGCTTAGTTGCCATCTTTAGCTCATTGCCAACATCGCGCATAAAGGTGGTACTCTCTTTTAATTGATGCTCCATCTCTGCCATTGTGCTGCTAATCTCCTCACTGACAGCCGCCAATGAGCTGATAGATTCATTGACCTGTGATACACTCTGCTGATTTTCGCTGTTGATTCCCCACACATTGCCAATTTTCTCTGTCATAGTACCAAGTGCTTCGATTGTGCTGGCTGCACTTCCACTGCTCTTTTGTGAAGCACTTTGTATGCCGCTTACAAATTCTCCCATGCTGTTAGTCAGCTTTTGTGTTTCTTCTGCCAGAGCCCGAATCTCCTCCGCTACCACAGCAAAGCCTCTCCCTGCTTCTCCAGCTCTTGCCGCTTCTATGGAAGCATTTAGAGCAAGAAGGTTCGTCTGAAGTGATATGGAATTAATGCCACCAATCACATCATTCATGCG
>CAMUFS010000151.1 GCA_947088195.1 uncultured Clostridia bacterium | reverse complement strand
GGGCGGACCCTTCTAGAATATGATTCACCACCCCACAATCACAAATAACCTATAAAGATGTTTTGTATAAAGTATGGTATTATAGAATTGCAGATATTTATGTAACAAAAATAAGAGAACAGTATAGTTATTTGGAGGAAATGGGATGGTTCAAGATTTATATAAACATACGAAGGATTTGCTCAAGCAAAAAATAGAGCAATTATTTGTAGATGAGTATTCAGGACATGATTATTGGCATAGTATAAGAGTTTGTAACAATGCAGAGAAAATAGCAAGAACAGAAAAATGTGATGAATATATAGTGATGCTTGCTGCATTATTGCATGATACAGATGATGTAAAGCTTTTTAAAACAACCGATTATGAGAATGCACGTCGCATTATGGCAGAGTGTAGTATTGCAGAAGATGTGATAAATAGGGTAGTTGATGTGATTCGTACCGTTTCTTTCAAAGGAACAGAGACAGTAGTCCCAGAATCTATAGAAGGAAAAATTGTACAAGACGCAGATCGACTTGATGCAATAGGAGCGATAGGAATTGCGAGAGCTTTTGCGTATGGAGGAAATAGAGGCAGGGCAATTTATAATCCAAATTTTCAACCTAGTATAAATATGAATGAAACGGAATATAGAAATAATAACAGCACAACAATAAATCATTTTTATGAAAAACTACTTTTACTTAAAGATAAAATGAATACGAATTGTGCCAAAGCTATGGCACAGAAGCGGGATGACTATATGCGTAAATTTTTAAATGAATTTTACGAAGAATGGGAGGAGGGATGACATAATATAAGGCTAATGGATTGGAGTGGAATGACTCCTTTTAAGCAAGCTAATATAAGGATACACACCGTGGTATCCCTTTATGGCTGCAAAACAAAAGTATGCTGCGCCAAATATTAAAAATAGCAGTGTCACCTGTTTATATCCAAGCTTTTGTTTTATCGCTTTCTCTTTTTGATAGGAAGCAATAATCTCAGGTATTGTAAGAAGAGATAATGCAAAAGGATACACGGCAAATCGTTCTAATATAAAATGCTTCGTGATAAACAATGTAATAATAAACTGATAGATGGCACTGTTTAAATAAATAGCTCTCCTTTCTATTTTTATCTGATTTTTAAATAGACAGATCAATACTACATATACGACAGATGGAATCACATAGGAGATACTGCTGGGCTGCCAAAAATAGCTCTGTGAATAATTTACATATTTTTTTAAAAAGATTGGCTGCAATACAGCAAAAATTGGGTCAAACGTTAAATAGCCAAGCACAGTAATAACAATCAAACCGCCAAATAGCCTCCGAGAACTTTTCATTGGCAATAATATATAAAGAGGCCACATAATAAATAATGAATTGTGAAAAAGCCCTCCAATTATAATAAATATTGTGTATGGCACAATTTTTCTCTCTTTTAAATATGGATAGGCGAGCAGAAAAAAAGACACAGCAATGGATTGGCGGACAAGGTTCATATTATAGGCGAGAAACTGTAGCGTGATATAGAGATAGATGCTAATCCACGGAAGCTTGGAATGAAAATAGATAAATCGCATCGCCACAGCAAGTATAAAAATATTTATGCACAATAAAAATATATGATAGGAACAGCCCATCAGACAAAATACTTTACATAAAAGATATAAAAGAGGTTCCCTCTTACGGGTCTGTAATATTTCCTCAAAAGTCTGTACGGCAGTTTTCTCATATATTCTTCGATAAGAAAAATAGTCAAAGCCAATGGCATAGCGAAAAGAGGCCAAGGCTATTAATAGCAGGGCGGATACGGCAAGATAACACATCAGGCTTCTGTTATCCTTCTTTTTGGCAAAAAGGCACCCAATCCCTGTGAGTGCCGTGATAGTAATATAATAGACAGCCATAAAAAATGTCTCCCCAAATATTTATCTATATAAACATACTATAACAGATACTACTGTGTTAATAATTTATGGTGTTGTAACGGCTGCCTTTTTAACGACAAAGGTCGGGGTTACGTTAAATGTTGCATTGTCAGAGACTTCCGTTCCCAATGTACCAACAACATATACAGCATTTTCTTCAATGGCGCCCAGACTCATAATTTTCAGATTTTGAGACTGATTTGCCAAAAGCCACATAGCATTGGATAAATCCTCCGGCATTA
The DNA here is from genome assembly GCA_947088195.1 of uncultured Clostridia bacterium. Taxonomy (GTDB): domain Bacteria; phylum Bacillota; class Clostridia; order Lachnospirales; family Lachnospiraceae; genus RGIG8607. Next base: position 5,197 of record CAMUFS010000151.1, on the reverse strand, counting down.
CATCCTTTGTCTCTTCTGCCTTTAATCCAATGGCAATTTCTCTTTCGCCGACATTGCCTGTATTGCTCCAGGTAACATTGTTCAGATTGCTTAAATCTACTTTGGTATAGACAACATTTATCTCAACTGGAACATTGGAATTATTCTTCATGGTAATTCTTGGAGAAATAACCTTGTTCTGTGCTGCAAGACTGCTGCCCATGCTAAAAGGAACAAAGCTTGGCATGGTGACAGAGAGGATGGTTGGCTCAATCATTCCCACCATCTCCATCTGACCGGAACCACCGATAGGAATATCTTTTGTTGAGCTGACATCAGCGGCATAGGCAATCGATGAAAATAAAAGACCTGTAAGTAATGAAACAGATGCGATAGTTTTTAAAAAAATATGTTTTTTCTTCATAAGTAACTCCTATCCGTATCTATTACAGTATGTTTATTTCTTTTTATGCTTTAGTTTTGCACAGTGATTGTAAGCTGAGCTCCAACTTGACCTATAAATTCTGTTGTCTCCTCATCATAGGCAGAAAAATATGCTGTTGCGTTATAACTTCCCTTTTCCAACACCTTATCTAGCTTTGCAGATTCAATATAAGTTCCCGGCTTTAGATACTTAGAAGAGTAGATTTCCTCCTCTGTCTCATTGATTCGTATTGTCACCTGAATTAACTTGGCGTTATTTCCGGGATTTTCAATTAACAGATTTCCCTTGGAGGTGCCATTTAAAAAAACAGGAGAGGTATTGATGGAAAAAGCTATCATACTCTTATCCAAAATATTTTGCAATTCCTGTCTTCTAGCATCAATATCTACACCCGGCATAATTCCGACAGTGGCATTGTCATCAAAAAGCAAATTATTTTCTTCCTTTTTAGTAAATAAAAAGTAACAAATAGACACAGTAAGTGCGATTAATAAAATAATTCCAATTATAGTTATAATTCTTTTTTTACTTTTGCTCATTTTTCTTTTTCTCCTTTTGGTAGACTATTATGGTATAGAGTGTTTATACCATAACACATGTTCGAATTTATTTTAGCATGTATCAATAACGAAGGAAATAGTATTTTAGAACTGTTTTTATCAATAAAATAGGATGATTTATGCTCTGTTATCAGATTATTATATAACTTTTCTGCTAATTTTTTACAATTTTATTGCTTTTCACTAAGCTTCATTTAGATTTAAAGTATATAGTAATGGTTATAAAAGAGAAGTGTTGAGAGCTTTTATTTTGTATGCTATCATGTGTATATAGAAAGATGAAATGAGGTAGCGATATGAGAGAGTTATGGTATAGCTCCCCTGCAAAGGAGTGGGAGGAGGCGTTGCCACTTGGTAATGGCAGGATGGGAGCGATGGTTTATGGTGGTGTGGATAAGGAACAGCTTCAGGTCAATGAAGAAAGTATCTGGTATGGACGCAGACGAAGCAGAGAGAATGAAGATTCTCTTGCAAATCTGCAGAAAATCCGAACCCTTTTGTTTGATGGTAAAATAGAGGAGGCAGAACAGCTTATGAAATGGTCGCTTTCTGGCTGTCCACAGAGCATGTCGCTCTATCAGACATTGGGAGATATATTCATTCAGTTTCATCATACAAAGAAGGTAGAGGCTTATCGAAGAGATTTGAAGCTGGAGCAGGCACTTGCCAGTGTCAGCTATATGGCAGACGGGGTAAAGTATCGGAGAGAGTATTTTTTTTCTTATCCTGCAGATGCCATGATAATGCGTTTTACTGCATCAAGAGAGGGAAGTCTTTCTTTTACACTTACATTGGATCGCTGTAAGAATTTTTATGATGGCATTGAGAAGCTTGGACAGAATGGGCTTTGTCTTTATGGAAATCTGGGAAGAGGTGGTTTTGAGTACGCGATGTCTATCCAGAGTAAGGTAGTAGGGGGAACGGTACGGACAGTTGGATGTCATCTAATTGTGGAGGGTGCGACGGAGGCAGTTCTGGTTTTTAGTGCAGATTGTACCTACCATTATAAAAAAGAAGAGAAAGATAGGGAATGGAAGTGTTATAGAGAGCAGATGGAAGAAAACGCTGCTGATATAAGAGGTGTTTCCGAAGTGATCTGGGAGGAGCTTTGTGAGGCGGAACGGTATGAGAGGCAGTTTGGGGATTGTATGCAGAGAATGATAAAGAAAAACCTTTCAGATAAACTGGAGGCTTTGCTTAGGTTTCCCTATGAGCGGTTATTGGAAGAGCATGTGACGGATTATCAATCTTTGTTTTCAAGAGTAAGTCTGACGATAGAAGGAACAGAGAGATTTGAGGGGCTTTCTATGGACGAGCGCTTGATATTGGCCCAAAGGGGAGAGGAGGCAGGGCTTGCTCCACTGTATCTGGATTATGGGCGATACCTTTTGATCTCATGCAGCCGTCCGGGAAATCTGCCAGCAAATCTTCAGGGAATATGGAACAAGGAGCTAAAGCCAGCGTGGGATTCGAAATATACCATCAATATTAATACAGAGATGAATTATTGGCTTTCAGAGAGTGCAAATCTTTCAGAGTGTCATATGCCTTTGTTTGATTTGATTCAGAGGATGGTTCCAAATGGAAGGGAGGCCGCCAAGAAATTATATGGGTGTCAGGGTTTTGTGGCTCACCATAACACAGATATTTTTGGAGATTGCTGCGTTCAGGATTACTGGAATCCCGGTTCCTATTGGGTGATGGGTGCAGCTTGGCTTTGTACGCATCAATGGACGCATTATTTATATTCACAGGATAAGAAATTTCTTTTAGAAGCATTTCCAGTGATGAGGGAGGCTGCGAAATTCTTTCTTGATTTTCTTGTAGAGCATAAAGGTTTTCTGGTAACTTGTCCATCGGTGTCGCCAGAAAATACATTTGTTTTGGAAAATGGACATAGTGGGGCGAATACATTTGGTGTGACAATGGATAATCAGATTCTTAGAGATTTGTTTGATCAGTGCAATAAAGCAGCTAGAGTATTAGGTGTGTCAGATAAGCTGGATCAGGAGATACAAGAAGCGAAGGAGCGTTTACAGCCAACGCAGATAGGGGAAAATGGTTGTCTGATGGAGTGGCCAGAGGATTATAAGGAGCTTGATAAAGGACATAGGCATATTTCGCATCTCTATGGGCTTCATCCATCGGAGCAGATCACGGTAGATGGAACACCAAGCTTGGCGGAAGCAGCAGAAAAGACGTTGGAGCGCAGACTTCTCAATGGCGGTGGGCATACAGGATGGAGTCGGGCGTGGATTATCAATCATTATGCAAAGCTCTGGGATGGGGAGAAGGCATATGAAAATTTATTAAAGCTTTGGGAAAAGTCTACTTATCCCAATCTTTTTGATAAACATCCACCTTTTCAGATTGATGGAAATTTTGGTGCGGCAGCGGCTATCCTTGAGATGCTAGTACAAAGCAGTGAATCACGCATTGTTCTTTTGCCAGCGCTTCCCAACGCATGGCATAGTGGAGCAGTAAGAGGCGTTTGCGTAAAAGGAGGAGGATGCGTGGATATTGAGTGGAGAGAGGGAAAGCTTTGGAGAGCTTGCCTGACGGCATATGGCGCACAGAGGTTTGTGGTTAGATATAAGGATGGAAATTGTATGGTCAATCTGAAGGAGGGAGAGAAAAAACAGTTGGAACCATTTGATTTTAAAAATATCTGAGAATTTTTTTTATTTATGATAGTTTTGTGACGTTTATATTTTATAATTGCTTCACCCGTTTACAGCTTTTTCTAAAACAAGTGGTAAACGGGTGATTGTTATACATGCTAACTATTTTTCTTTTTGTATTCGGTTCCCCATAAAAACATGGCATCTAAAATAGGCTTTAAGCTAAATCCTGTTTCCGTAAGGGTATATTCTACTCGCGGTGGTACTTCGGGGTAAATTTTACGGATCAGCAGTCCGCTATCTTCCATTGAGCGTAAATTGGCAGTCAATACCTTTTGTGAGATATTTCCTAAAGATTTTTTTAATTCTCCAAAACGCTTTGTACCTTCCAACAAATCACGGATAATAAGAACCTTCCAACGATCGCTAATAAGCAATAAAGTAGTTTCAACTGGACAGGCGGGTAAATTTTTTTCCATTAGAATCCCTCATTTCTTCATAATAGTTTCTTTTAGGTGACTACGGCACAATAAAGTGCGTACTTTACGTTTTTACTCTATGGATATATTATAATTTTATAAGCGGGAAAAAACAAGCCGCAAAGAAAATCGAAAAAGAAAATAGGAGGAATAAGCTATGAGAATCGCAGTTATTTGTGCAAATGGAAAAGAGGGAAGGTTAATTGTTGAGGAGGCTATCGCAAGAGGGGCAGATGTCACAGCCGTTGTCCGTGGTGAAAATAAATCAGCAGCGACCAAGGTTATCAAGAAAGATTTGTTTCATCTGACGGTGGAGGATTTGGAGGGCTTTGATGCTGTGATTGATGCATTTGGGGCATGGACGCCGGAAACGTTGCCACAGCATAGCACTTCTTTAAAACATCTTTGCGATCTTGTGAGTGGCAAAGAGACACGGCTTCTTGTTGTCGGCGGTGCAGGCAGCTTGTATGTAAATCCAGAACACACTGTGCAAGTAATGGATGGCGCAGATTTTCCAGAAATGTTCAAGCCACTGGCTTCCCATATGGGTAAAGCTCTTGATGAGCTTCGTGCCAGAACAGATGTAAAATGGACGTATATCAGTCCTGCTGGAGATTTTCAGGCAGACGGAGCTAAAACTGGGAAGTATATTTTAGGCGGCGAGGAACTGATATTAAATGGTAAGGGTGAAAGTGTGATAAGTTATGCCGATTATGCGGTTGCTATGGTTGAGGAAGCGTTAAGCGGGAATCATATTCAACAGAGAATATCTGTTGTGGCGGAATAAATAGATGGAAGTATTATTTTGTTTGTGAGTTCTATTAAGAAATATATTGGTATTTGATTTATTATTCGAGAGAAGTCCGCATAATTAAACTACAGACAATTTTCTGTGCGGACCACTCTCGAATAAAATATAATTTTTCGAAAAATGGTAAATGTTTATTATTTTAATTTACCATAGCGTTTTTCCAGTCTACCAGTAATAAGATATAGAAATCCAGCGAGCACACATAAAATAAGGATGCTCATCAATACCCAGTCAAGCTTGAATACTTGGCTGCCATAAATAATCAGGTAGCCCAATCCAGCATTTGCCGCGAGTAATTCTCC
>CAMUFS010000150.1 GCA_947088195.1 uncultured Clostridia bacterium | reverse complement strand
TAAGCGGGAGCGGGGTGACGGAGGACTATAGCCAATTCTCTGGGCGGACCCTTCTCAAAAATACAAGAAATGGCACGTTTTGCAAAATTTCTTCACAGGAATAATTTGAAAAAAAATAGTAAAAAATTAAGTGAGATTGCTTGAATTTAACATCTATTATATTTTTATCGAGTGAGAGCAAAATAACGCAGGACTATGGACAGTCCTCCGTTATTATACTTTTTTGGGTTTATATGCGCCGAATAGATTTTTTATAAGAATTTTCATAAGTTCACTATTACCTTTAAAAAAACTTATTTTTGTAGGTGTTTTCCCTCTTGCTGGATATGCCCTTGTAACAGGAACCTCGCAAGCCTTCATTCCAAGCTGTGTGGCTCTGACAGAAAGATAAGCCAATAGCTCATATGTCATAAATATATCACGAAGTGGTTGCACTCGTTTGTCTGTAAGATAACGCATAGAATACGCGCGGTATGCATTTGTTGTATCTGTAAAATGATGTCTTGCTGTTATAGAAATAATAGGAGCATGAATAAATTTTACGGAAATAAGTCTTACAAAAGGAGTGTTAATTGCTTTGCCACCTTTAATAAAGCGTGAGCCTTGAACAAAATCATATCCATAATTTAATTTTTCGATAAATTTTGGCACATTTTCTATACTGTCTTTATTATTTCCATCAATAGTAATGATGCCTTTATATCCTCTTTGCATTGCCCACCAAAATCCCATACGAAGCTGTGCGCCTTGTTTTCCAATGTCTTGTTTAATTAAAAGTGTATTTACATCAAGCGATTGTAGTTTTTTGGAATCCGTACATCCATCGGTTGAGCCACCATCACAAATCACTATATCCGCATATTCTGATATTTTCGATTTTTTTGCTCGTCTTAATTCTTTTTGTATGCGCTCGCCTTCATTGATAATGGGAATTAGTACAACATAATCTTTTGATTTGCCAGCATATTCAGTAAGTTTAAATTTTGGAACTCCTAGTTGTTTTTCATATATCATTTTAGATTTACTAAGCTCCTTCCATACTTTATTAAATTTTTTATACTTGCAGTACTTTCCTGTCTGCCCATCTCAAAAGAAATAAATTTATTATAACCTTCTTTTTTTAGTAAGCTGATTAAATCCTTATGCATTTGTCTTTCTCGAATAACAGTAAGTCCCGGTTCACTGATATGTACATGATTAATTTTTGCGACCTGTCCTGTAAGAATATCAATTTTTTCTCCGTTTTCTATCATAGTACCTATATCAAGATTAAGCAGAAATCCATTTGAGTCAACTTGCTCAATTAGTTCCAAAGCCGATATGGTATCATTGATAAAATTTGTGTTATAGATGGGCGGATTCGCTTCCATTGCAACAACCGTGCCATTGTTGTGGGCATAGTCTCCAAGCTCTTTAAAAAATGAGATTGAGATCTCCTTTATCCAATCTTTTGGCAACCCCTGCAGAATAATTCTATTTTTTGGACAACCAAATACCAGATTTCTACAACCGATTGCCGCAGCAAAGTCGATTGCTTTTTTTGTATAGTTTAGGAGAAGCTTTCTTTCCTCCTTAGTTCCAAATATTTTTTCTTGACGCCCGTACCAGATAGATTGCATAGAAGAGACAGATAATCCATAATTAGAAAATAAGCTTTTGCTCCATGCTATGGCATCTTCTTTTCTATCATAAGGAAATTTTGAAAATATTCTTGTTGGTGCAATTTCCAAACCACTGAAATCATTGCTTTTCATCAGCTGGTACATTTCTTTATCCTGTTCTGATGACCAGCCTATATTTGATATAGAAAGCTTCATATTTCTGTACCTCTCACAAATTTATCAATATCCTTCAGTACTTGTTCTTTAGTCATCAGATACTCACCTTTTCCTCCAAAAATATCCGCATACTTAGTTCTATAATCATAAAATGCTGGCTGGGATGCAAGCTCATTGACAAATTCTGAATTGGTTAAATATTTATATATTTCTCTAGCAGATACAGGTTCTGTAGCCGGGTGCCAGAGTTTGATATCAGCTTTTATTGCTGTCTGAATATCGTTCCATAATCTGGATAATGGATAAAATTGATAGATGCTTCTGCTGTCTGTAAAATTTAGCGCAGTAAATGAGAGATTTTTAAATTTTTGTTTTAAATTTTCTTTATTATCATAAGTTAATTCTTTGCATTTATAAAAACCATTTGGTTGAAGCTCGTAGTAGCTTTCAAGCTCTTTATCTTTTGCCGTTAATTCTTTAAATTTAGGTTGATTTAACATAAATGGGATAACATTAATACAATCATAGATAAAATTTTTTTTGATATTTTTTCCGTAAAGTCCCGGAAGTCGGATAATCAGTGCTTCTGGGTATGCTTGTGTTGTCCATTGTTCCAGATGGTATCGGTTTAATCCATAAGCAGGAAGCTCTGTTGTTTCAACGGTGGAAGCCTCGTTTTTTCCATTTGGATTTTTGAAAATATCAATAGTAGAGATAAGTACCAATTTTTTGGCATTAATTTTTCTTATATTTTCCTCAGCCTGATATATGGCCTGCATATCTGTATCTGGATTGGTATTTGCCAGATATTTTTCTGCTCTGATTCCTGCATAAATTAATAAATCTGGTTTTGTGTCAAATGCTTCTTCTATATTTTTTGAATTATAAATTTTGTTTATTTCTTTTTTGCCTGCAGCATAGATATTGCTGCCAACAAAACCAGTATAACCAACAAGTGAAGTCATTTTTTGTTTTCCTCCGATCCTAAAATCATGACGGTAGTAAATATAAATAATGCCATTAAATTAATAGGCCAAAAATATCTGAAATCGGACCATCCAGTTGACAACATCAAGGAAAGTACATGAGACAGACATGGTAGGAATAATAAAAATGCTTTTTTTAACTTTCTCTTATATGTACAGACTCCTATGGCAAATACTACCATTAAAAACCATATTCCACTCCGCCATTCAATTACATTTAATATAGGTTTCGTGACAGAATAGGATACCCATTCTTGAACTCTTTCCGTGATAAAATTATTTTCACGTTTTCCCCATAAATCAACCCAATTTTCTTTGCTATCATCCATTGCGCCTGTATAGCCGACACATCCTAATATTCCATTTTCTCCCGGAAAAATATCCCAGACAGCATCTATTCTACAGAGTATGCTTCGAGTCATCATAATTGGGTTTTTAATAAAAGTATCTATATATGCTTTTATAAATTCACCCTTGGTGACATCTAATGAATAGGAAGAGTTTGCCCAATATGGGGAATAGCCATAACTAGCCATATCGGAATTTGATAATATCTCTATCATTTCCAATGCGGCCTCAGAAAGTTCTCCGCCATTATAATAAACACCCATAATATCTTGTCCAAGACCAATATATACCCCGCCTCCATGATCTGTCTGAATTTCATAATAATGATATATTGGAAATTTTATAATAAGTGCCATACAGACGGCCATAATAACAGACACCCATATTTTCCAATTCTTTTTAAATACAAATATAAGTGCAATACCAACTATAATAAATGGCACAATTCCTGCTTGACGGAAAAAACACATCCATACCAAGGCAACCGATAATTCTATATAAATGTATAATTTCCTCTTTTTTTCGCTAAACAGTAATATAGCAATTAAAATAGTCAGCCACGTTATGGATAAGGTATATGGTATATCTTTCCATATAGTAGTTATATGTACAGTATTTCCGCAATTCAGTACCATGAGGAGCATTGCACCATATAAAAATCCTTTGGGCATTCCTTTTTCATATAAGAAAAGAAAACCTCTTAATAAAACATAGGCAAAGAAAATATATTGTACTGCGACTACTGCCTGAGCGGTAGGGACTAATCTTACGATGGCTTTCAACCACAAAATATAAAAAGCTGGATGCCAATCGCTAATCCCTTTTATAGAGTTAAATGCATAATACATACAATGCTGTGTATCGGGAGATGATATGGCGGGATTAAATGCTCTGATAAAATATAAGGCACTAATAAATATAACTGCGATTGTAATAACAACAAAATCCCATGGAAAATTTTCATTATTTTTTATTGTCTTATTGCAAAATTCTTCTGTTTTTATTGTAATATATGTTACCACAGGAAACATGAGTACTGTTGCTATAATAAACAATAATACAGCACCTATCGTTAAATTCATGCTAATAGGATAGACAAAGCATCTACTGCCCACAAAAGAGAAGGCCGTCCACATAGATAATACTAACAGGACTATCCCATATTTCTTTTCTTTTAGTTTTGGATTCACATATTTCCAATAATTTTCAAGCCAGTATGTTGTTCCAAATACCAGTAGAGAAATCATAATTTTCATGGTAATATGAATAGCCAGATTTGATAATTCAATCGTAAGATATGTAATAATAAGTGCTATAACCGAAAGTATTTGAACATTTTTTAAGTGATAGGAAAATAATTTGGATATAAAATTATATATCTTAGATTTAAATGGAACAGCATTTATAATAAAGTATATAATTACAATATAAATAATTAGAACAAACAATGAAGATAATAGCTTGTCTCGTATTCGCAAGTTCTTGGCGTAACCTATGGATACTAATGGTATAGGTTGATCCTCTATTTCAGTATAACAGCAAAGTCGTGCCTCCTCTGTCAATTCTGTATTATTTATTATTATGTGCAAATCATATGTTTCTGTTGTGTCTAATACAATATTTGTTCCAAAATTCGCCCATTCGCCCACTTTTATATTTGAGCAAACTCTTAAGCCTCTATAAAGAAGCTTTTCATTGTGAGATAATGTAACCTCAATCATTCCACTTCCATCGGATGGAATCTGTGATAATATAAACCTAATATTTTTTATGCGGTTCTGTTTTGGAGTGAAGGAAATAATAGTATCGGATACGGGACAATTAAGATTTAAGTCTATATTTTTATCCTCTAATGTATGTTGTACTGGCTCTGCATATGTATTTAATATATTTATTTGTAGAAGACAAATGAAAGCGATTACAGTCGCTATCAGAGCTGCCACAATTTGAAATTTATTTATATGTTTAATTTTTTCTATAAATAGCATTTTTATACCCCTTACTTTGTTAATTTTTCTATGCTTTCAAAGCTGTAATGTTTTCTCTTAAATACAAGATTAACCAATATTTGTAGATATTTAATCACAAATGTCATAATTCCAAAGAGGCCAAAAAAGCAGAATGATAGAAATAAAATTGTTGTGGTCCAACCTGCAACGGGATTTCCTGTAAGGTAAATGACTATAGAGTAGATTGCTACAAATACAGCAGCCATTATCATCACAACAGCCATTGTCTTTGCAAAGCTATATCCAAGATCGGTAAACAAAAGCAGGGAATCTACGGCTAAAGAAGAACGATATTTTTTTTCAGTCTTATCAATATTTTCATTATTGTTTTTTTCTGTCACCTTGTATGTAATATTATCTGTTTTCAAACCACAATTTGCATACAATGCTTTTCTATATGGAACAGTTTTATTCATGTTGGTAATGCGATTGATTACTCGTCTGCTAAGAATCCTGAAGCTCTCCGTGTGCATATTATACTTAATATCCGCAAAGCGATCGAAAACATAATAGAATATATTCGAAGATCCTCGCTGCTTTTTATCAGGAGATGCGCTAACAATATCATATCCTTGAAGAGACCTTTGATAAATATTCATAACTTCATTTTTGTCAAAATCAAGAATGGTGTTATCAAATTCAAACACAAAATCACCAATTGCCAGATCAACTCCCGCTCCCATGGCCATCTCAATACCATGAAAATAACTCATATTTAACACAGAGATACTTGTAGTCGTTGCATTTTTACTTGTTTCTCTTATTTTTTCTACACAGAAATCAGTGGATGCATCATTTACACATAATATTTCTGAGTGTTCAAAATTTTGTTCTAATATATCAATAATAGTTTTCAAAAATGCATCTATTCTATTCTCAGCATTGTGCACATATATAACAGCAGATATAAAATTTTTCTCTTTATTCATGTAGTCAGCACCTCATCTAAATCGTAAACGGTATTTATCTTCCCCGACAAAACACTCACAAATGTTGGATTTTTTGAATATGTTCTTATCACAGTGGGTCTGGAATCGTCGATCTCTGAACTCATTAAAATAGGCTTCATAGAGAAAAGAGATTTTTTATATGAAAATTCAAAATTATCCTTTAAATATTTTCTTGTCAGATTTGCCATATACGGAAAAGCTGTCATTGGCTTTGCTGGACAATCATTACAATTTCCAAGTCTTTTTTGTGAACAATGTCCGTTGCTCATTTCTTGACATGCAAATGTTGGGATGGCATTATAACTGGTGGTATGTGGTGTGAAAGTCACAGAGGTTAGAGAATGTAATCCTGTTCTGCCAAATGGCATAATAGAGAAAAATGGTCCATCCATAACTGTGAATCCATACTGTTTCAAATTTTCATTTACCTCACATAAAATAATTTCGCAAAGCTCATATTTAATACCAAACTTTTCAAATCCCAGCATATCAAGGATTTGATTTGTTCCAGCATAGGTTGCATTAAGGAGAAAGCCCGTCTCCACATCGTTATTGCCATCAATATGTAACAAATAGTTATCTTGCCATTTTTCAATACCAATAATAGTAATACCATATCGAAGCGTGACATTATTTAATTGCTCAAGTTTTTCGATATAATAATTTTTTAATATCATTGCATCATAGGTATATTCTCTTGTAAGGAAGGCTCCATCGCACATATTATTTTTGAAGAAGCGATCTGGATGTAATTCTTCGCATTTAATATTGGCGGCTTTGCAGAAATCCTTGAATTGTTTTCCGTTAGACCATGAATACTCTGATGACGTGGCATATACTTTATCAAATTCCCTATTTATGCAGAAATTGAAATCTTTATTAAACCTTTCGAAATAACCTGCGGATTTCATAGCAGTAGAGATGGATCTTGGATAATGATAGCCTTGATGAACACGTGCTTGGTTAATATAGGTTGCTCTTCCGAAGGGGGTTGAATCACATTCTAAAACAAGTATATTTTGTCCTCTATTCCCACAAAATAGAGCAGAATATAATCCATATAGCCCTGCGCCTATAATGATTTTGTCATATTTTACTGTCATAAGTATTTGTATATCCAAACTAAGATAGATATATTCTCTCCTTTGGTTTTTATGAAATGATTATCTTGTATATGGTTTGTAAATAAATCTTGTGATGCAAGACGAATGTATTATATTGTCAAAAGGTGTACTTTTTTGTAAGGGGTTTTTGAGGTTTTTTGAGGGAGGTCCGCGCAGAGAATTGGCTATAGTCCTCCGTCACCGCGCTCCCGCTTAGTTC
>CAMUFS010000149.1 GCA_947088195.1 uncultured Clostridia bacterium | reverse complement strand
CTATTACTATGAGCGATGGCAAGATCTATGGTCTTCCTGCAGCAGAGAAGATGGGAACGGCTGGTATTGGCAAAGAGGAGGATTACAGTATCTACACGATTCCTCAGTTTAGTATGATCAATAAAGCATGGTTGGATGATCTTGGGCTTTCTGTTCCCACTACGCTCGATGAGCTTCATACAGCGTTAAAAGCGTTTAAGGATAATGATATGAGTGCGAAGTATTATGGCAACGCTGCCGGAAGCACCATCCCAATGAGTACTGGTTTTGATCAGTGGTGCTGGGGTCAGAATATTTTCTATGCTGGATTTGGTTTTACGAATTGGCCAAATGATGTTATCAATGATCTGGTTCTGACGCCGGAAGGCAAGGTGGAATTTATATGTGCGACAGATAATTACCGTGATGCACTCACTTATTTCCACAACTGGTTTGAGGAGGGCTTGATGGATGTGGAAATGTTCAGCCAGAGTGATACACAGTTAATTTCCAAGTGCTCTCAGGGATATGTAGGAGTTTCTACATGGTGGTATATCGAAGAGCTGATGGGAGACTATGCAAAGGATTACGTATTCCTTCCCGTTCTTGATGGACCAGATGGAACACATAATGTGACAGTTCGAACAGGCGGAGGAACAAATGCAGGCAATTTAAGTATTACAAGCAAGTGTAAAAGTCCCGCCAATTTATTAAAATTCTATGATGCATGGTATGATCCAGAGATCGTGATGCAGCTTCAGTACGGCCCTATTGGTGTGTATTTTACAGAGCAGGATGAAAACGGAATCTGGGACAGTATTACAGATGAGGAAAGTCGCGCAAAGTATAATAAATCTGCTGGAGAGTTGAAGGGTGAGAATGAGGTGTACGGGCCAAAGTTGATCCTCAGCGATTACTATAATACAACATTTAAGATGGAAGCAAGGGCAATCGAACGTTTGACCGATTTGTATGATTTCTGGATGCCATATGTGGATAATACAATTACTTTCCCTGTGGATTGTGTGTATACACAGGAGGAGCTTGATGTGATTGATATGTATAAATCAGATTTTGAGAGCACTGTAGCAGAGAAGGAGGGTCTGTGGATAAAGAATGGCGGACCTAGTGACAAAGAGTGGGAGGACTATCTTTCTGTTCTTAAGAATAATTGCGGTATGGAAGAGCTTCAAAAGACCTACCAGGCTGCTTATGATCGGTATATAGCAACAGGAAAATAAGCGGAGGTTTTGTATATGATGAGTCAAACTTTGCAGGAAGCAAGAACCTATGAAGAAACAATGGAGGCAAGAATTGCCAAGAGCGAAAGACCAGCATTTCATCTGTCGTCTCGTACAGGTTGGATGAATGACCCCAATGGTTTTTGTTATTATCAAGGGGAGTATCATATGTTTTATCAGTATCACCCATATAATTCTCACTGGGGGATAATGCACTGGGGGCATGCTGTGAGTAAGGATCTATTGCACTGGAGATACCTACCAGCTGCACTTGCCCCAGATAACGATTATGATAGAAACGGGTGTTTTTCAGGAAGCGCTACAACGCTTCCTGATGGAAGACATATCCTGATGTACACAGGTATGAGGGATGAGTCGCAGCCTGATGGGAGTGTAAAGGGAATTCAGACACAGTGTATCGCTATTGGGGATGGGATCGACTATGAGAAATATGAGGGGAATCCCGTGTTGACAGAAAGGGATTTGCCAGATGGAGGCAGTAGGTTTGATTTTCGTGATCCAAAGATATGGGTGGAAGAGGATGGAAGCTACCGATGTGTGGTTGCAGGCTGTGTTGAGAGGAACATGGGGGAGAAGGACGGAAGAATCCTTTTGTACTGCAGTGAGGATGGACTACACTGGAATCTAGTCAATGTTTTAGCGGCGAATAACGGACGGTTTGGGAGAATGTGGGAGTGCCCAGATTTTTTTGAGCTGGATGGGAAACATGTGCTTCTTATAAGTCCGCAGGATATGGCACCTAAAGGCTTTGAATACCATAATGGAAATGGGACGTTATGTCTTATCGGAAAGTTTGATAAAGAGACATCTACTTTTATAGAAGAGAAAGATCAATCTATTGATTATGGTATTGATTTTTATGCGCCGCAGACGGTGCTTGCTCCAGATGGCAGGAGAATCATGATTGGCTGGATGCAGAATTGGGATACCTGCAATTTACATGCGAAGGAAAAAGCGTGGTTTGGACAGATGAGTCTGCCAAGAGAGCTGTCTATTAAAGATGGAAGGCTGATCCAAAAACCTATAAGAGAGCTTGAAAAACTCCGCGGAAAAAGAATTGTATATAAGAATATCAGTGTGAGAAATATAGTCAAGCTGGAGCATGTATGTGGAAGACAGGTTGATATGGAGGTCACAATCCGTCCAGGGGATACAGAAAGTCTGTACAGGAAATTTGCCATTCGTTTTGCGCAGGATGAGAGTTGCTATACATCGGTCAGCTTTCGCCCACAGGAGTCAGTGATTAAGATAGATCGGAAATATTCTGGATCTAGGAGGGCAATTATCCATCAGCGCAGGAGTCAGGTAAGACATGAGAATGGGAATCTTAAGCTGCGTATTATCCTAGATCGATATAGTGCGGAAATATTTGTAAATGATGGGGAGCATGTGTTGTCTATTACAATAGACACAACGTTGGATGCGGACGGGATTTCCTTTTTGGCAGATGGAGCAGTGCAGATGGATTTGGAGAAATATGATCTATCAGATATGAAAAGGGGGTAGAAAGGATTGAAGCTGTTTTCGGAAAAAAGAATTCATGTATGCTTCCTCTTAACGGTGATGGCACTGATTATATTGTGCACTGGCTGTTCAGGCGGCAAAAAGGAAGACAGCATTCTTCTGCACCTAGGATTTGATGAGGGGTCTGGGACAATAGTGACGGATAGCATGGGCGGCCAGAAGGAAGCAGAGGTCAATTACCTGTTTAATAACGCCGTATATATGGAAAGTCGGGAGCCGCAGTGGCGCAGTGCGGGAGTGCAGGGAGGCTCACTGTTATTTGATGGTTGTTCTACTTACATAAACTATACGCCAGAAAATTTGTGTGTAAAGGGTGATTCCTTTTCCGTCAGTGTTTGGGTTGCACCAAGAGCATTTGAGTGGGATGATCCCAATGCGGCAGATGTGGGAGACGAGCATCTGACAGCGATTGTTGGACAATATAATAAAGGGCAGAAACAAGGTTTTCTTTTAGGCTATCAAAGATATGGTAGGCTGTGTTTTCAGGCAGGTACGGGGGATGCATGGCATCGGCTCTGGGGCGGAAATCTCAATCCATATGAATGGAATCAGGTAACAGCGGTTTTTGATGGTAAAAAAGGGGAGATGCGCCTTTATTTAAATGGTAGCCTGACGGCATCAGATGAGATCGATGTAGGTTCTGCTATTGTTCCAGCGGAGAAGGAACGGCTTATGGTAGGAAAGAACGCTTATGCAGAACAGATCGCTGCAGGTACATATAATATGTTCGCTGGACTGATGGATGAACTTAAGCTGTATAACAGAGTTCTTAATGAAGAGGAGATTCCGACAGAACAAGCACCTGAGATTGCTTTTGAGGATATCTGGCTTGAGAATATTCTGACAGAGGATATCTATAAGACGCAGTACCATGGAGGTCCTTATCAACATTGGATGAATGAGCCACATGCACCTGTGTATTATAATGGGAAATACCACCTTTTCTATCAGTGCAATATGATGGGAACCTACTGGCGTAATATCTGCTGGGGGCACTTGGTCAGTGATGATATGGTGAGCTGGAAGCCCATAAAGGAGGCGATCACACCACAGGAAAATTCTATCGTGCCGGATGGCGTGTGGTCAGGTGGTGCAGCACTTGATAAAAATGGAGTGCCATTATTATTCTTTACGGCAGGAAATGACAGCTTTATAAAAAGTGGTTTGATCTCAAATCAGAATATTGGAGTGGCTTATCCGGCTAATCTTGACGACCCAGAGCTTACAGACTGGATTATTTGCAATGAGCTTGCCATAGCGCAGAAGGAAGGGCAGGGCAGAGCGGGAGAATTTAGAGATCCTCATATTTGGAAGGAAGGGGATACATGGTGCATGTTGATCTGCTCAGGAAGTGTAGAGACAAATGGGGGAAGTGCACTTTTGTATACGACAGATACACTGGAACTGAAAAAGGATGGGACAGTTGATATGGATTGGCGATATATAGGCCCAATTTATGAGATGGCAAACCAATCTGTGACCTACGGGACGAGCTGGGAGTTGCCGATTCTTCTTCCACTTACGAATGAGTCAGGGAATATCACAAAATATATTTTTATCTTTTCACCAGCCCCAGCAGGAGTTGCGGATAATAAGATTTACTATTTCCTTGGAAATTTTGATGTAACTACTGGAAAATTCACACCAGATGAAGCATTTGATAATCAGCCTGCACTGTTAGATTACGGCTGTAATGTTTTTACTGGACCAAGTGCGTTTGTTGATCCAGTAAGTGGTGAGACATATCTGTTTAGCATTATGCAAGATCAGAGAATCGGTGCCGAGGAAGGGATGGCAGGCTGGGCGCACTGTGTTGGGCTTCCGAGGAGGCTTTGGCTGAATGACGAGGGCACAGATGTGATGATAAGTCCTATTGATGCGTTAAGTAAGCTTGAGGGTGAAGCTTTTGTAGAAGGACAGAACCTGACTCTGGAGCAGGCGAATAGTGAGCTTAGCAAGGTTCATGGGGATATGCTTTATGTGCGGATGGAAATTGTACCAGAGGACACGAAGAGCTTTGGCATTCGAGTGAAAAAGGGAGGTACAAGGGATGAATCCTCCTTTACTTACCGACCGGAGTACAATGAGATTGTGTGTGATACTAGGAACAAAGGAAGTGCCGCGTCCATGAATCATATGGTGGGAGAGCTTCCGATGAGAGATGGAAGGCTTTCTGTGGAAATGTATATCGACCGTTCTTTGGTGGAAGCATTTTTTAATGACAACAAGGCAATAAGCCTTCGCTCTTATAGTGCATTTGATTCACAGGGGATAGAGCTGTTTGCAGATGGGAAGATTTTGGTCGAGAGCCTGTATGTAGCAGAGATGAAATCTATTTATAAATAAGTCTATAAAAAGGATGCTGTATGGTTCTGTTAATGCAGCATCCTTTTTCTGATTTTTTTAAATTTAGTTGTAAGTCTTGCAATAATATACAGACAAGAAAAATGGATAAAGTGGCAGGATTGCAGAGCGAGAAAATAAACAAAAGGTATCGTTATCTAACGTCAGCTTTTTGCCGTCCTGATATTCAGAAGCTACTCTCCCTTGCAGGAAAGACAGTAAACTGTATTATAGTCAAAGATTTTTCTCGTTTCGGAAGAAATTTAATTGAAGTGGGTGATTATCTTGATCAGATTTTTCCGGCGCTTGGGGTGCGTTTTATCGCAGTAAATGAAGGATATGACAGCATAAAGGCATGTGGAAGCTCTGTTGGTTTAGAAGTGTCATTAAAGGCCATGATTTATGAAATGTATAGCCGCGATATTTCTGAGAAGGTTCGAAGTGTTCAGAGAGCAAAAATGCAGAAGGGAGAATACCTATGTGGCATTGCCTTTTATGGATACAAGCGATCAGAGACAGTGAAGAATCATCTGGAGATTGATAGTGCTGCGGCGGAGGTGGTACAAAAGATTTTTTGTATGGCAGTGGATGGCATAAAGCCTGCCCAGATTGCCATAAACTTAAATCAGGAAAGGATACCATCTCCTCTGATGTACCGCAAGGCAAATCACACCGATGCAATGCGCAGGTGGAAGACATCAGGGGATATTACATATTGGACAAGAGATAACGTCAGGCGTATTCTCTGTGATGAGCGCTATACGGGATGTCTGGCTGGCTGTAAACGGACCGTGGCAGATCTGCCAACAAAGCGGACGCAGCTTGTTCCAAAGGAGAAATGGATTATAACAGAGAACACACAGGATGCCATTGTCTCGAAAGAAATGTTTGTGCGGGCACAGGCGGTATTAAGGCATGTGAAACAAAAAAATCTGCAAAAAAAATCTTGCCAGAAATTTCATGGCTTGATAAAATGTGCTTTTTGTGGTAGAGCACTGAGCCGCATGGCTTGTCGACAGACATATTATATTTGTCCGACAGCAAAGGCAGCTCCATGTAGCATTTGCAAATATGTTTGTCTGGAAGAGGCTATGATAGAGCGTATTTTGCTTATTATAATACAGATGCAACGAAAGCTTTATTCCATCCCAAATACAAGAAAAAAGAAAAGGGATTTTTTACAAAATAATATAAAGTCTTGCCAATCAGCGATGAAACGCTTAAAAACATTACAGGAAATAGCATTTGAGCAATATGCAGAAGGGCAGATAAACAAGCAAGAATATCTTTTGCGAAAGCAGGAACTCGTAGAGAAGCAGAAAAAATTGGAAAGACAGTTGACAGAGTGGAAGGAAGGATTTGAGGAATTACAAAAGGAACAGAAAAAAACAGAAAAGGAGAGTGGATATTTTATAGAAGAGCTGACAAGAGATCTGCTGACAAAGGTAATCAAGGCGATCTATGTAAAAGAAAACGGGGATTTGGAAATTATGTGGAATATAGCAGATTATAATGCTACAACTATTCCTTTATGATAAAAAATCTTTTGTATATTATTCAACAATTTGGTACAATATACCATATACAAAGGAGGTAGATTGCGATGAAGGTAGTTATTATTGGAGGTGTGGCAGCGGGAACTAAGGTTGCTGCAAAGTTAAAGAGGGAGAATCCCCAAGATGAGATTGTTATCTATACCAAGGGAAAGGATATTTCCTATGCGGGATGTGGTTTGCCGTATTATATTGGAGGTTCCATTGAGTCAGAGGAAGAGCTGATTGTTAATACGCCAGCAAAGTTTATGAAATTGACAGGTACCTTAGTACATACGGAAAGTGAAGTGGTGGCGGTTAATCCAGAGGCAAAGACTATTTCTGTAAAGAGCGATAAGCTTGAGACAGTGAGCTATGATAAACTGGTGATTGCTGTGGGAGCAGAGAGCGCTGTGCCTCCTGTGAAGGGAGCGGAGCTTCAAGGGGTATTTCCTGTGCGCACGCCAAAGGATGCCATTGACGCGAGAAAATATGCAAAGTCTCAGGGCTGTAAAAAAGCTGTGGTGATTGGCGGAGGATTTATTGGCATTGAGGTTGCGGAGAATTTAATGGCGAGAGGAATGTCTGTCACTGTGGTGGATATGGCTTCTCAGCTAATGCCAAATATTTTTGATGCAGATATGGCAGATTATATTAGAAGGCAGCTTCAAGATAGGGGAATGCGCATACTCACTAAAACAGCACTACATGAGATTGCGGGCGCAGACAAGGTGGAAGAAGTAAAGACTAGCGCAGGAACTCTGCCGACAGATATGGTAATTC
>CAMUFS010000148.1 GCA_947088195.1 uncultured Clostridia bacterium | reverse complement strand
TACAAAAGTTTGTAAAATTTTTCCTGTTGTTTTCTAATCTCTTTTAATGGTTTTTTATCTACATCAAGCATTTCATATATTTACCCATATTGTTTGGTCTGAGTAATATAACTGATTTCATTATAAGTGATTCCTATAATTTGTAGTATAAACTATTAGCATGCTTCCTTGGTCTTTCACTTTCTATTTTTATTTCATAAAGTTTTCTCCATGTAGATAATGTACTTTTAGATACACCCAAATTCTTAGCGTACAGAGCAGAGGGAACGGGCAAGAAAGATGATGATTGAAAAAAACAGAGAAAAAAAGTTACGCAAAATTTAATGGAATTGCAAATGTATTTGTGGTAGGATAATGTTATTTGAATAATTCATTGGGGAGGACAATTAATAATGATTAAGAAAAAAGTTGCTCTTATTTTTATCGGAGTTATCATTGGAGTTGCAGGCTTAACAGGATGTCAGAAATCAAACAACAGTATGTCAAGCGATAAACAATCAACAGAGGGAAATGATATAGTTGATGCTACTGAACAGATAGACATACAAGATATAGACACAATAATCTTAAACGGCAAAGAATATTATATGATTACTACTGAATTACAACTTCGTTCTATTGGCACATATGGACTTGATAAAAACTATATGCAACAAAACGATATTGAAATATCAGATGAAGAATGGACACCAATAGGAACTTCTGATAATCCTTTTACTGGTTCTTATAATGGAAATGGATTTAAAATTATTGGTTTGACTGATATGCATTCTGATACTACTCTCTTTGGAAGTGCCAATGGCGCAAACTTATATAATATTACTTTTTCAAATACAAAAAATGTTGATAATAGTGATTTAGTTTGTAAAAGTCAAAATGAATGTCAGATTTATGATATATTTTTTGAATGATATGAGAATATAAAGCCGATTAGGTGTGAAACCGATTTATTCCATTACCGAGGAGAGTGGGGACAGTATATAATCTGTAACCGACTACGCAAAGCTAAGGTAATGAAACCGAGTTTCTACAAAAAAACGTCAGGATATTTCCTATGCGGAGCGTGAAGCAATCTATGGAACGCATGAGCCGATTATCGAACAGGCAAGATAGGACAGAGTACAGAAAATCATAGTGCAAAGACTGCCTGTTACATGGGAAAGTTCAAGCAAATATGACAACATCTTCCGAGAAATTATCAAATGCGCCGATTGTGGAAATGCCATACTTGTTCCACACATACCATTGAAGCAAGGATGGTGCAGGAGTCGTGCTTGCGGATATTCAGAAACATGCAAGACAGGCGATAACGGACAAGGAGACAATGGTTACAGAGATTGCAAACCGTCAGAATATCCAACGGTCAGTCGACAAGGAACAGCAGAAAAGGAATTAAGGCAGTGTAAACAGCGTATCACAAAAATTGAAAGCCTGTATGCCAAACTGTACGAGGACATGATAAGGGAACTTATCACAGAAAAGCATTTCCAAATGTTGTTGGCACGATATGACAGCGAGCAGAAAGAACTGTCAGCAAAGGTAAAGGAACTTGAAAAAAATACCACAACGAATAAAGAACAATTATCCTCTATCAAGCACTTTGGACACGATCCATTATTCTGTCCATGACAATGGTGTGATCCGCAAGCGGGAAGCTTATGTCATCCTTGGAGTTAATACAGAAGGCCGTAAGGAAGTATTAACCATTAACGTTGGGGAAAATGAAAGTTCAAAATACTGACTTTTTGTATTAAATGAATTGAAAACCGTGGGATAAAGGATATCTTAATCCTTTGCGCTGATGGCCTTGGTGGAATAAAAGAAGCCATTATGGCTGACTTTCCGAAAACAGAAAGCTGTATCATCCATCAGGTCAGAAACACATTAAAATATGTCCCTGACAAAGATAAAAAAGCTTTTGCTGAGGATTTAAAGACGATTTACCATAACTGGAACGCTATTTCTCCCATTTTTAAGTTTTCAGCAACGATCAGGAAGGTCATATATACCACAAACGCTATTGAATCATTAAATTCCACTTATCGAAAACTTAACTGGCAGAGGAGTGTCTTCCCAAGTGACTACCAATCATCTAAAATGTAACTTTATCAATTATCAGCAGAAACATATCTAAATTTTACTTCTAGCTCCCTTCCACTCTCCTTGCATACTTAATGGTTTCTGCTTCTGGTGCCTTTAGAACTTCCATCGCTTATTCAATCTGCTGCATTAACATTTTCGTTACATTTCAAATAGCATTTAATGTTACTGTTTCCCACTCTCTTTCACACCTCTACTCAGGTCACACATAACTACTGGTTTCTCGCTTTCCAATTAGCTTTTCAACATCCCTGCATACTTAACCTTTTCCGCTTCCGGCACCTTCAATGCCTCCATCGCCTGTTCTGCCGTCAACTTCAAAGTTTCCATCAAATTCTGAATTGCATTTAATGTTGTTGTTTCCACTCCAATTGCAATTCCTCTCTCTTCCACACCTTTACTCAGGTTACACATAGCCGACACCTCACTTTCCAACGTCTTCGTCATCGCAATATCAAAATCATTCTGCAGGATTTTTTTCTTCTCTTCCGCCTCTTTTTCTGAGGATAACAATACGTCCAACAGCTTTAATATCCCTGTATAGTTGTCATCTCCTGCATGCCCCAGACAGATCATGACCACCGTCAGCAGATCATAATTTTCTTTCCGTTCCGCTATCTGTCCTACCAGGTTCTCTTCCTGAACGCGATATCTGGTAATCGTATTCTCTCTTTTCTTTGGCGGGTTGGAACAAATCCATATGGAATATACTTTCCTTATGTTCTCATAATGGGTTTCCGTAAATTCTGAACCATACTGAGAAGAGATCATCCGGCTGCAATAATATATGGCTCGTTTCATAAGCGGATAACCTGGATAAAAATCATTCTGAGCTTCCACATTGATGATCAGGCGAATCGTTTCTCCCGTTCTCGGAACGATTGCCAGAAAACGGATATCATAGGTGATCGTTCCCTCCTGTATGGTACTGTCCTCCGTATTCGCTCCCCGGATCTGTTCGCCGCTGTCACCGACCGTTTCATCTGGATTCACTGCCGCTTCTGCGATCTGAGGGTTCCCTTCTATATATTTTTCTGCTATCTCGCTAATACTATGAGTCTTATACTCTTCCAGACAGCTTTTCATGATCCATGCAAGAATAACCTTATTGGCCAGGAGCCGTTTGCATGCCGCGTCATATGCGGCTTTTTCTCCTGTCGCCGTAATATTTTTTGCCAGTATATTCTCTATCTCCATAAAACAGACTCCTTCCTCCTATTATCCCTATTTTAGCATATGTACCTTTGATAAGCTATATTTTTTCGATAAAACAAATCTAAAAAAGGTGTTCCCCCTTCCATACAATTATTCCTTTTAAAAATACTCAATTCCTCAATAAGAACATTACAATTGCCTAAATAATCAAAGATTTCATTCTTTTGATACAATCTAACTTGGGTAGTTGTTACCAACTCTCCACATAATATTTCAAAAAATAAAACTACGTTACGAATTTTTTGTTTTATCATTTCTAAATTCATCATACTTTCCGACTGGTATTGCCTACACACCAAACATTTCCCCAACATACATCTACCGCTTCAATTAGCATATTAAAAATAAAACACGGATTCTCAAAATTTTCTCCTTTTAATTTTGATCCTATTTTTCTTACATACAGATTTTTAGCTGTTATCAATTTATCATCTGTCTGTATACATAAAAATGAATCTTCATTTTTCTCTGTTTGAAGACATATATCTCTTTCCACATTAAAAATTTCAATATTCACACACCATTTTGGGTATACCTCTTCCCCCAAATCAGCACTCAAAATATGGTAAATTACAATAAATCATGAACGTCCTCTAAGAACGCAAAAAACCCCTGAAAATGCCCATTCTATGGGATTTTCAGGGGTTTTCAAATCATATTTTATGAAAAGTTTACTGATTCATCTGCTTTGCAACTTCCTCTGCAAAGTTCTCTTCTTTCTTCTCAAGTCCTTCGCCTGTCTCGAAACGAACAAACTTTTTAATTGCAAGGCTGCTGTCCACAGAAGCCAAATACTGCGCTACTGTTTGTTTTCCATCTGTTGCCTTTACATAAATCTGATCCAGCAGGCAGATCTCTTTTAATTCCTTGCTTACACGTCCTTCAATCATACCATTAATAACATTCTCTGGCTTTTTGGACTCCTTCGGATCATTCATAATCTGAGCACGAAGAATCTCTTTCTCATGCTCAATATATTCCTGACCTACCTCTGATCTGCATATATATTTTGCATTCATAGCTGCGATCTGCATTGCCACGTTATTCAGTGCTTCCTTAACTTCCTCTGATTTGTTATCCACTGTCGCATCAACAAGTACGCCAATTCTTCCGCCTCCATGAATATAAGAAACGATGCATCCCTCATTCTCGACAACCTTCTCAAATCTTCTGATAGAAAGATTTTCACCGATCACTGCAATTTTATCAGTAAGAGCTTCCTTTACAGTTTTAGAAGCATCATCCATCCACTGTTTTGCCAAAAGCTCGTCCACATTCGCTGCATCACTTGCAAGTGCCTGAGCAGCTACCTTTGCCACAAAAGTCTGAAATTCTTCATTCTTTGCAACAAAATCTGTCTCAGAATTTACCTCAACAATCGCTGCCTGATTGTCCTTCACCAAAGTAGTAACAATACCCTCTGCTGCAATTCTTCCCGCTTTCTTCTCAGCCTTAGCCTGTCCATTCTTTCTCAAATACTCAATAGCGGCATCCATATCACCGTTTGTCTCATTCAGAGCTTTTTTACAATCCATCATGCCGGCACCGGTCATCTCACGTAACTCTTTTACCATTGCTGCTGTGATAGCCATCTTATTTCATCCTCCAATTCATACCTATTTCCATCTATATTATTATGCCTCTGCTGCCTCTTCTTCCGCAATCGCCTCTGCAAAATCCTCCGCGTCATTTGTGATAACGCCCTGATTTGCCTCAATCACAGCATCTGCCATCTTAGAAACAATCAATTTAACCGCTCTTATTGCATCATCATTGCCCGGAATCACGTAATCCAACTCCTCAGGATCACAGTTTGTATCTGCAATACCAATAAGAGGAATACCAAGGCTGTGTGCCTCCTGAATACAGATTCTTTCCTTCTTTGGATCTACCACAAAAATAGCGTCAGGAAGCTTCTTCATCTCCTTAATTCCACCAAGGTTCTTCTCCAGCTTCTCCCATTCCTTCTTAATCTTGATAACTTCCTTCTTTGGCAGAACATCAAATGTTCCATCCTCTGACATTGTCTCAATTTCCTTAAGTCTTGCAATTCTGGACTGAATGGTCTTAAAGTTTGTCAGCATACCGCCCAGCCATCTCTCATTTACATAGAACATATTGCAGCGCTCTGCCTCCGCCTTAATCGCGTCCTGTGCCTGCTTCTTTGTTCCGACAAACAAGATAGTACCTCCATCTGCAGCAATATCAGAGACAGCCTTGTACGCCTCATCTACCTTGCCCACAGACTTCTGCAGATCAATAATATAGATTCCATTTCTCTCCGTATAGATATAAGGAGCCATCTTAGGATTCCATCTTCTGGTCTGATGTCCAAAATGTACACCTGCCTCAAGTAACTGTTTCATAGAAATTACGCTCATTTTTTTACCTCCATCTGGTTTTGTGCTTCCATATGCATCCGCTTCTAAGGACCCAAGCGCTAGGCACCCTCTTAGATATTAGCATATGTGCTTATTCATCAAGCGGCCTTAACCGCAAAGTACCGTGTAATATTATACCATGTTGATAACTATAAGTAAAGCATTATTTACAAATCATTCCTCTAATCATTCCTCTAATAGAATATTTCACGCTAACCACTATTTTTCTGAATTTTATTTTCTTTTCAGTAAATATATGCTATAATCTACATATATCTAAATATTCTATTCTTTTTGTAATGAGGAGGTATTTTTCATGAAATATTTAAGAGCACCGCTTGAAGTTGAAGCTACTTTATATGAACTTAACAAAGGAATGGAGGACGGTTTTGAACTTTGGACGGATATTATCACGCGAAGCTGTATCAACAACGAGAAGTTAATCCGTGTCACCCGTGAAAACGGCTCAATCGTTTGTCCTTATATCGAGAATCGACGCGGGAGGTCCTATATTCAGGATGGAGACTATATTATCACAGAGATGGACGGAAACCGTCATGTCTGCAATGGATCCAGCTTCCCTCATCGCTTTACTCCCATGGCATAGCACCAATGATCTATCATTATAATTTCTATGCCTGTAAAATACTAAATTTATAAAAATAAAATCCGCTCAGCCTATTTCTTCTATCTGAACGGATTTTATTTTGAAGATATTCGATCTGCGATTTCCTCTACTGACATTCCTCTTGTAAATTCATAAGTGCCAGCTTTCACATACCTTGTTCTTTCTGTTTCCTCCAGATGCTTTAAAAGCTTATCTGCGCTCTCCACAACCCCTGCTTCCTCCAATAATCTGCCTATTGTATCGGTGGACATTCCCTCCTGAATGTGGATAACAACCGTTGTCTCATCTGCGCTTTGTTCAGCCCTTGTGCTCTCCAAAGGAGCCTCCTCGCTGCTCTCAGCCTCAGAAAAAGATTGTGTTTCTTCCTGAGCCTTTGTTTCCTTCTCTGTAATATCTGGAATGGTAACATCTGGAATAGTATATTCCGTCGGCGCCACAGAATCCTCCACGGCCTTTGTAGATACTGTCTCTTTGTCAGATTCTTCCTCTCTGCTCACCATCTCCATGCCAAGCTCTCTGGCACGGGCCATAATCTGCTCATCTGTAAGTTCTGTGTGCTGCCGGTTTAATAACAATGAGATTGACAATATTACTGTGGCAAATAAAATGCCTACTCCAAAGCCTTTCAAATAATATTTCAGCTTCATTCTATTACTCCCTGAATAGATCAATCACCAGCTTTACTTCGCCTGTTCCCAGCCCAAGCTCTCTGGCAATCTCAAGAACTGTCTTTCCCTCTCGGTAAAGCCTAAGGATTCTCTCATTATTATTTCTGACATCCTCCAATTCATCCTCAAGCAACATCTGAAGCTCCTCAGGCTGTATCTCTTCAGGAACATAGTGCTCTTTCTCTGGCAATGTCTCCTCGAATACTTCCGTCTCTTTTAGCTGTTTTATGGTTTTCACCATATTCTGCACCTCGCGGGCGGTATCCTTAAGCTCTTTCTCCTTATCATCTAGCATACTGTAAAGGAACATAACTTCATTATGGCTCTTATTAATCTCCTCTAACACAGTATCTGAATAATCATGGACAGACATAATTTTCTCATTGGATAGTTTTTCAAGCTGACGCTCTGTTTTACTTGCAATATCCTCCGTCATATCCTCCAGAATTGTCCTAACTG
>CAMUFS010000147.1 GCA_947088195.1 uncultured Clostridia bacterium | reverse complement strand
TGGACAATGCGATTGAAGCTGCATTGGAAGCTGAGCAGCCACGAATAGGCTTAAATATTATTCAGAATCAGGCTGATGTGTCGATTATTATAAACAACTGTTTTCGGGATAATGGTAAGGCACTGCATAAATTAAAACAAAAAGGCTTTACTACAAAGCTTGGGCACCAAGGGATCGGGCTATCCAACGCCCAAAAAATCATCAGCTCCTATGATAATATATTACTGGAAACCACCATACAATGCGGTTATTTTATACAACATGTGGAACTTGGCAACAGGAAGGAGTGATATAATATGTTGAATGTCTTTGTGTGTGAGGATAATTTTGCACAGCGGCGAACGATTGTGCAAATAATTCAAAA
The DNA here is from genome assembly GCA_947088195.1 of uncultured Clostridia bacterium. Lineage (GTDB taxonomy): Bacteria > Bacillota > Clostridia > Lachnospirales > Lachnospiraceae > RGIG8607. Next base: position 7,089 of record CAMUFS010000147.1, on the reverse strand, counting down.
TATGATATTAATAGAAGAATTGGATATGCAACTTGTTTTAGATACAGAAAATCCTTATATGCTGCTTGAAAAGGTTAAGACCAGTCAGAATACAGGTATTTATTTTCTTGATATTGACTTGAACAGCAGCATGAACGGAATGAAGCTGGCACAGCAGATCCGATTGTTTGATCCACGTGGTTTTATTATATTTATAACTGCACATTCCGAGCTAAGTTACATGACCTTTCAGTATCGGGTGGAGGCAATGGATTTTGTATTAAAAGACAATCCTGCTGAAATAGAAATAAAAATCAAGGAATGTCTGTTAAATGCATTAGAACGCTATATCCTCCAGACCAACAAGACACATAAGGTTTATACGATTGAAGCAGGCGAACGAAAAATCAGCATAGATTATGAAGATATTTTCTTTTTTGAAACCTCCAGTAATATCCATAAAGTCATTCTTCATGCAAAAGACCGTCAAATTGAATTTTCTAGCACCATAAAAAAACTGACAAACACACTAGATGATAATTTTGTACGTTGCCATCGTTCATTTTTGGTAAACAAAAATAATATAAAAGAAATAGATGCAAAAAACAGGATTATTTATTTTACCAATGGAGAAACCTGCCTAATGTCCACACGCATGATGAAAGAACTCTGAAAACAAATTTCTATTCGAAAATATAAATGTATGATACAATAATCAATAAAAGTGTGTACCAAATCTTGATTTTAGATCATATAGACAATTATTATAGAGTAAAAGAAAATTTTAGGAGAAAAAATGGAGTTTAGCTGGATAAATTTAGTTGGTGCAGCAATCGTTGTATTAATATTAATTCCTAATATTATTTATGTATTTAAGAATAAAGCGGCCATTCAGTCACCGACCAATGCAATAATGGTAATGATGGAGCAAGTAGGTAGATACGCTTGTATTGTACTGATGTGGCTGCCTTTGGTTGTATGGAAATTTGGTTTTAGACGTGTTGATGAAATGTTATTTTATATTGGGGGCAATATAATATTGCTTGTTTTATACTATATATTCTGGAGCTTTTATTATAAAAGTCCAAAAAGACTTACTACTATTGCACTGGCAATTTTGCCGAGCTGCATTTTTTTACTGTCAGGTTTGCTTTTACGTCATTGGCTTTTAGTGATTAGCGCAGTACTGTTTGGAATAGGGCATATTTACATTACGGCTAAAAGTAATTTTTCTATATAATTCACCTGTTTATAATTTTTACTGAAAATAAGTTGGTGTACAGATGAATAAGCAAAAATGAAAAAATAGTTAGATATGTCCAATGATAACAGACTGGTATATAGAAAAAAGCAGTAGCCAAGTCATTTATATTCTCAAAAAACCCATGGAAACATCCGCACATGCGGAGCTTGCGAATGATAGGATACGCTTCAGCAAGGTAACGAAAAATATAAATGGCTTGGCTTCAGCAGACCTGTCTTAAAAATGATTACAAAAAATCTACTTTATTAAATTTTTACAATAATTTCTTTTTAATATCAAAGCAATCGTCAAGTTTATCGGAGGACACTCTAATAGCTGTGCCATTATCATGAGGCTTGCCTTTTCTTTTTCCAGAAGCATATATTCCTAGCCGAATATCCATTTCTAAAGCTCCAGACATAAGAGCATCTATCATCTTATCTGAGTTAAAATTTTCTAAGCTATAAGCCTCTGTAAAATAAAAAGATTCCTTACCATTTTGTATTGAACTCTCTGCTTGGACGTGGTACATCTTTTTTGCAGGATATTTTTTATCAAATGCTTTTTTCAACTGGTCATTACTCCAATACACGTCTTCAAGAATACCATCTTTTGCATGTTCCAGATATAAATAATTATCCCTCGAAGTAAGCTTCATGAAAGGTTCTCCATTTAGAGTATTAAAATTTACGCCATTTACTGAGGTATGTAAAATATTAATGTTCGCATTAAGTGCTTTGGATTCATCTGTTTTATACCCATATTTTGTTCGCAAAATCTTATTATTAATCCCTCTTTTATTAGGAGATTTGGTAAATAAGGTTACTTTACTATTGGAGCCTATTCTATTTGCCTTTAGTTCAACATCTCCAATATCAGAAGCCTGAATAGAATTTTCTTCAATTCCTAATTCATCTTCGAGAGTTTTTCCAATTCCTGTATCACCAGAACGGTGCGAAGGAATAAAGCCCTTATTGTTAATTCTCTGCATTTCCTTCTGAAACTTATCATCGGATGTTAAATCATTTGATAGTTTTATAATTCGTTCTGCCATAGTACCTCCTATACAATTTTTCTTTTAATTTTAAAAAGTAAATCCTGATCGTTTTCTTTTATACGAAATGCGGTGCCATGGTCATGTGTTTGTCCATTTTTAGCACCACCATGATATTGGCCGATACGCAAATCAATATAAATTTTTCCCTGTTCTAGTAATGAAACAAAACCATCATAGTCGAATCCAGAAACTTCATAGGCTTCTACAAATTTAAATTGCTCATTAGCACCAGTTCCTTGAGCGTTTGCCTTTGCATATACGAATTTATTTTTATACTTTTTTTCAAAAGCTTTTTTAAGTTCCGCTCTTGTCCAGTAGGCGTATTCTTTTCTATCTTCTGCAGCAATAGAGATCTTTGCCGTGTCACATACAATTTTTAAACTATGTCCTGTATTGGCAATCGGAACATATCGATCTGCCGAAAGAGTTGAGTGAAGTACTTTTTCATTATTATCATATGCCACACTTGAATAGCCAAATGTCATACGTAGAGTATTTGCGGACCCTTTTGGCTGAGGGGTTTTTGTGAAAATAGTGAGCATACTATTGGAATTTATGCGACATGATTTAAGCTCATAATCACCAAAATCAGGACCATCAATATTATTTTCTTGAATACAAAGCAAATCTTCTAGTGTTTTCCCAATGCCTGTAGGGCCTGCTCTATGAGTACGAATCCAGCCCATATTACAAATTTTGGTATATTCGCGGATAAAATCGTCCAAAGTCTTAATCATAAATTTTCCTCCTGTCTTAAATAATTAAAAAATGGAGCATATTTGCAAAATTTAAAGCTACTTTTCCTATATTATACTATTTAGTTGGAAATTAAGAAAGCTTAAATACTATTTTTATCGGAGAAATGGTAAACAGGTGTAAGAAAATATAAAAAAAAATTTGATATGTGCTATAATATAAAAATGTAGATGAAATTTGCTTATATTAATGGAAAGGAAGAGGAACAAAGATGAAACTATTAGTAACAGGGGGAACCATATTCGTCAGCAGATATATTGCCGAATATTTTGTTGCGAAGGGAGATGAAGTATATGTTCTTAATCGAAACACAAAAAAGCAGTCAAGAGGTGTGCATTTGATCGAAGCGGATAGATATAATATTGGCGAACGTCTTAGAGAGAGTTCTTTTGATGTGGTGATAGACACTGGTTATAATGCAAAGGAAGTAGAGCTTTTGTTAGATGCAATAGGGAGCTTTAAGGATTATATTTTTATCAGCTCTAGCGCAGTTTATCCAGAGTATGAGAGACAGCCCTTTAAAGAGGAGGCCAAATTAGGCGAAAATAAATATTGGAGACGATATGGAACAGATAAAATAGAAGCAGAGAAATCACTTTTAAAAAGAAATCCTAATGCCTATATTCTTCGTCCACCTTATTTGTATGGGCCGATGAATAATGTATATAGAGAAGCATTTGTATTTGATTGTGCTATGATGGAAAGAAGGTTTTATCTTCCAAAGGATGGGAGCATGAAGCTACAGTTCTTTCATGTGCAGGACTTGTGTAAATTTATAGAAATTACTCTGGAGAAAAAACCAAGAGAGCATATTTTTAATGTGGGAAATGAACAGGCAATTTCGGTTAAGGATTGGGTAGAATTAGGGTATCTTGTCGCAGGAAAAAATGCAGAGCTTGTGAATGTTTATGCAGATATGGATCAGAGAAAATATTTTAGCTTTTATGATTATGAGTATTGTTTAGATATACAAAGACAAAAAGAATTAATGCCAGAGACAAAGCCATTACAAGAGGGATTGCGTGAGGCATATGAGTGGTATATAGACAATAAAGACAGTGTGAATCGAAAGAATTATTTAGAATTTATTGATGAGCAAAATTTCAATTATGTATGAAACGGGGATAGGAAATTGTTTTTGATATTGTAAGAATGTATGAAAGCATACTTGAGAGGGGGTCGCTCAGAGAATTGGCTATGGTCCTTCGTCACCGCGCTCTCGCTTAGTGAAAAACGTAACAGACGCTAAGCGTGTGAGATACCTCGCTAAGCGCCGACGTTTTTCAATAGGTTCCTTGAGGATAATAATCGTTTGGCTCTGTGGACCATTCTCGAAAATGTTTATAAAAACCTATTTTGAAGAAGTTGTGGTTAAGGATTGATACATCGTTCCCCAATCAAATAAAGATGTTATAATAGGTCGCATGGTATTGCCTAATTCGCTTAAAGTGTATTCGACTCGCACGGGGACTTCAGGATAAACAGTACGTGTAATAATGCCATCTTTTTCCATAGAACGAAGGTTGTCTGTTAAAACTCGTTGGCTGATGCCGGGAATATCTTTTTGCAATTCATTAAAGCGCCAAGGGCGGTCTAATAGTCTTTGCACAATAAATATTTTCCACTTATTTCCAATTAGCATTATTGTTGTAGCAACAGGGCAGGCTGGCAGCTCGTCTTTTGTCAGCATAAAGAACACCTCCTATAATATGTAACATTTATTTTTGCACTAACTGAGAAAAAGCTTACTATATAATAAAATAGTGCGTACTTTTATTTTTGAGTATTGCAATTTATACTAAGTATAGAACGAAGGGGGCAAAAAATCAATAATGTGCAAAAAATATTTCTGTGAAAGCAGGAAAGGTGGGTGATATAAAATGAAACAGGATGAAAGAAGAAAGTATCTTATAACGAGCTTGCTAGATGAACAGCCGCAATATAAATCAATAGAAATACCAAAAGGTATACAAGAACAAAAAAGGCTGCTGCGTGCACTGCTTAATGTACGTATGCCAGAGAAAGCCTCTGCTGAATTTCTGAGAGTGCAGGATGATTATTTGAAAGAAGAAATAGCTGAAAAAGGGATTGTAAAGATTTCAGATTTGCAGCCAATACAAAAAGGCATTTATTTGTGGCAGGGGGATATTACAAGGCTTGACGTAGATGCCATTGTTAATGCAGCTAACAGTGGAATGACAGGGTGTTATCAGCCTAATCATACTTGTATAGATAATTGTATTCATACCTTTGCAGGAATACAGATGCGGCTTGCATGTGCGGAAATTATGGAAAGGCAAGGATTTTCTGAACCTACCGGACAGGCGAAAATCACACCAGGATACAATCTGCCATGTAAATATGTGCTTCATACAGTTGGACCGATTGTAAAACAAACCTCTTTTGGTTGGGAGAAGCTTACCTCCAAACATTGCAGGCAGCTTGCCTCCTGTTATCAGTCCTGTATGAAGCTTGCGGAGAATAATCATTGTGGCAGTATTGCGTTTTGTTGTATTTCAACGGGAGTATTTCATTTTCCTAATGAAATAGCAGCCGAAATTGCGGTGAATACGGTGAAAGAATACAGAGAAAAAATGAAAAGTGATATGGAGGTGATATTTAATGTCTTTCGGAAGGATGACTATGAAATCTATCGTGTGCTCCTCGAAAACACTGACCACACTGGAGAAAATTGAGCGGTTAAGAGAAAAAATAGAGAATGTGGAGGCAGTTATTATCGGTGCAGGTGCAGGGCTTTCAACTTCTGCTGGATTTACTTATGATGGGGAGCGTTTTAAGAAATATTTTGCGGATTTTATTGAAAAATATCATTTTCGCAATATGTATGAGGGAGGTTTTTATCCTTTTGATAGTTTGGAAGAGCATTGGGCGTATTGGAGCAGATATATATTTATCAATCGCTATATGGATGCACCAAAGCCTGTTTATAAAAATCTGTTTGAACTGATAAAGGATAAAGATTATTTTGTATTGACAACAAATGTAGATCATTGTTTTCAAAAAGCTGGATTTGATAAACATAGATTATTCTATACACAAGGGGATTATGGTCTGTTTCAGTGTGGAAAACCATGTCATCAGAATACTTACAATAATGAGTCTATTATCCGGGAAATGGTAGAAGCACAGGGATATAGTATGGATGTCAATGGTGCCTTGATCGTACCTGAGGGTATCTCTCCTAAGATGACAGTTCCATCAGAGCTTGTTCCATATTGTCCGAAATGTAAGGAGCCTATGAGTATGAATCTCCGAGCAGATAATTCCTTTGTGGAGGATGCTGGCTGGCAGTTAGCTGCAGAACGATATACAGAATTTCTTTGCAGACACCAGAATAGAAAAGTATTGTTTTTAGAGACAGCGGTCGGTTTTAATACGCCGACAATAATTAAATATAATTTCTGGCGTATGACACATGAGTGGAAAAATGCTTTTTATGTTTGCCTAAATTATGGAGAAGCATATGCACCTGATGAAATAAAAAAGAAATCTATTTGTATCAATGGAGATGTCGGAGAAATTTTGTATCAGCTTTTAGAAAAAACTGAAATAGATCAAGATAAATGATGGCCAAAGGTCATATACTGACATTTTTTAAAGAAAGGATCAGGATGAATAGAGAAGATGTTTTTATGTGGGTAAAGGAGCAATATAACACGGAACCAGATTATCCGTGGGGAGATGAGAATGCAGTACTTCGGCATAAAAGCAATAATAAATGGTATGGTGTGGTGTTAAAGGTAAAAGAAGATAGGCTGGGTTTGCCTGGCGTAAAGGAAGTGGATGTATTAAATGTAAAAAGTGAGCCAATGCTTATTGGCTCTCTTCGCATGAAAAAGGGATTTTTCCCAGCATATCATATGAATAAAGAAAACTGGATCACTATTTTGTTAGATGAAAAGGCACCTGAGGAGGAAATAAAGAATTTAATTGATATGAGCTATCAAATGACAAAGAAAACCTCTTGATTTTTTTAGGGGCCAGTAGTATACTGGTTTTCGTAAATATTAGTTAATTCTTCGGGGCGGGGTGC
>CAMUFS010000146.1 GCA_947088195.1 uncultured Clostridia bacterium | reverse complement strand
TACGTTTTGAACTAAGCGAGAGCGGGGTGACGGAGGACTATAGCCAATTCTCTGGACGGACCCTTCTAAAATATGATTCACCTCCCCCTCCACAATCACAAATAACCTATAAAGATGTTTTGTATAAAGTATACCTTATATTTAAAATGATATATTCAAAAAAATAACGCTTTCTTTTTTTGCATAAGTTAGAAAGGGCTGTTGCACTGATATTTTAGTGCAACAACCCTTTTTTATCTGCCCACTCGTATCCGATTTTGTATTCCCTTTACCTTTGTTGCTTTTTCCTCATATTCACTCTCCGACATCTCTTCTGTCAGAAAGGCAAATTCGCCCGGCACTTTTTCTGATTCAACAGCCTGTATTGTGCCAAATATTCTCTCTGCTTCCGCTTTTTTCTCAGCCAGTGTGCCTTCCATACGAACGTAAAAACGCTTTTTTGAATTTTTTATATCAGCAAGCTCCAGCTTTCCACTGCTCCATGTTGTCATAATATTGGTATGCAGATGTTTTACTTCATCTACAATATCCGACACCACCGCACTTGCTGTAGGAAGCTTACCAGCACCGCTGCCATAGAACATGACATCGCCCAGCACATTTCCTTTTACAAAGATTCCGTTAAACACTCCATTTACACTGTAGAGCGGATTGTCCTCTGTTATCATTGTCGGAGCTACCATACAGTAAATCTGGCCATCAATACGCTTACTGCTTCCAAGCAGCTTTATTGTGTATCCAAAGAGATCTGCAAATATAATATCTTTGGCAGTTATATTGGTAATTCCCTCTGTGTAGATGTCTTCATAATCCACCTGACTTCCAAAGGCAAGGGAAGAGAGAATCGCTATCTTTCTGCAAGCATCATATCCTTCCACATCTGCTGCGGGATTTCTCTCGGCATATCCAAGCATCTGTGCTTCTTTTAAAACCTCATCAAATTCTCTGTCCTCATTTCTCATCTTGGTAAGAATATAATTTGTCGTACCATTTAAAATTCCCGTAATCTCACAGATCTCATCCGCGGTCAGAGATTGATTAAGTGGGCGAATGATCGGGATACCGCCTCCCACGCTCGCCTCAAACAGAAAATTAATCTTTCTTTCCTTCGCCATCGCAATCAGCTCAGAGCCATGCTTTGCCACCAGCTCCTTGTTGGAAGTTACCACACTCTTTCCTCTCTCAAGCGCACTTTTTACAAATGTGTAGGCTGGCTCCACGCCTCCCATTACCTCAACTACAATATCAACCTCATCATCTTCAAGAATACTATTATAATCGTGCACAATCTTTTCCTGAATGGGATCACCCGGAAAATCCCTGAGATCCAGCACATATTTAATCTGAATTTCCTGTCCTGATTTTTTGTTAATGCTGTCGTGATTTGTATTAATCACCTCGACCACGCCAGATCCCACTGTTCCATATCCTAACACTGCTATGTTTACCATAATTATTTCTCCATTCTCTTCCTATTTTTCTCTATGTTCTTTTTCTGCCTCTTTTACCTTTTCTATTCCCCGGACAGAATCTTTACATAATGAACTCCCATCTGTGCTTCCATTTTCTCAATCATCTCAGAAGAATCTCCCGAAACAGGCAAGATCTCCACACTCATTGTGATTGACGCGATCCCATTGATTGGAATGGTTTGATGAATTGTGAGGATATTCGCATGATACTCTGCAATCAGCCCCAACACATTTGACAAAAGCCCCGGCTCATCTTCAATCTGTATAATAAGTGTAATTGTTTTCCCCCTGACATTCTCATGAAAGGGAAAAATATCATCCTTATATTTATAAAAAGAGCTTCTGCTGATATTCACGGCATCTGTAGCTTCCTGAACAGTCATTACCTTCTCCGCCTCCAAAAGTCTCTTTGCCTCCACCACTTTAAGCAAAACTTCAGGAAGAGCCTTTTGCTTCACCACAAAGTATTTATCTGCCATGTTCCTCCTCATTTCTGTTCGTGTATCAAGCACATCTGTTTTTACTAGAAAGAATCGTACCATACTTACAAGAGAAATGCAAGCATATTTTAAGGCATCTGCTATCCATTCTATATAGGAAGCAGATGCCTTGCCTATTTTTTTACTTTTTCTGTTCCTCCAGCATCTTCTGTACTGCTTCCTTTTCCTGCTTAGAAAGCAGTTCATTTGTATTCAGCTCAATCGTAAGTGTTTTCCCTTCCATAAGAATCACCTGACTCATATAAGCTGTCTCCGGCGAACGCACAATCGCAGGCGTCTCAAATATCTGTGCTGTCTCTAAATCGTATATGCTGTCTACCTCATCCACCTTAAGTGCTAGAAGTGTCTCATCTACTTTCGTGATAAGAAATTCTGTCCGATCGGTATCTGGCACCTCAGGCAGACCGAAGCGATTCCGCAGGTTGAGAACAGGAATAATATTTCCTCTCAGATTAATAATTCCCTGAATGTCTGGCACACTGTTTGGTATCCGCACAATCGGAAGCACCTTCTCAATTCCCTGCACAATATCAATATTCACTCCATAATTCTCATTTCCCAGCTTAAAAATAACCATTTTTCTGTCTGCCATCTTTATTACCCATGCCTTTCCCGCTTAAGCCCCTCCACACAGGAACAGGCTTCCATACGTAAGCTTTTATTCCTTAAGACTACTCCATTTTAAATATGCACTGATAAAAGAATCCAAAGCTCCATCCAAAACAGCACCTACATTGCCTGTCTCCTCATTCGTGCGATGATCCTTCACCATCGTATAAGGCTGCATGACATAGGAGCGAATCTGATTTCCCCATCCAATCTCCTTCACATCTCCTCTAATATCAGAAAGCTTCTCTGCATTTTCCTGTTGCTTTAAAAGATAAAGCTTCGCCTTTAACATCTGCATCGCCTTATCCTTATTTTGAAACTGCGATCTTTCATTCTGACACTGAACCACAATATTTGTAGGAATATGCGTGATGCGAATAGCAGAGGAGGTCTTATTGATATGCTGCCCGCCTGCACCGCTGGAACGATAGGTGTCGATCCTTAAGTCTCCTTCGTCAATTTCAATATCCAGATCCTCTTCAATGTCTGGCATTACATCACAGGAGGCAAAGGAGGTTTGACGCTTTCCCGCCGCATTAAATGGAGAGATGCGCACCAGACGGTGCACTCCCTTCTCCGATTTCAGATACCCAAATGCATTTTCCCCATTTACCTGAACTGTGACAGATTTAATCCCTGCCTCATCTCCATCCAGATAATCCAAGACCTCACAGGTAAATCCCTTCTGTTCCGCCCATCTGGTATACATGCGATACAGCATACTGGTCCAGTCACAGGACTCTGTGCCACCCGCCCCAGCATGAAGTGTTAAAATCGCATTATCCTTATCATACTCTCCTCGAAGCAGAGTCGCAATCCTGAGAGACTCAAGCTTGGTAGAAAATTCCGTAAGCTCTTGTCGAATCTCTGGTATCAGCGATTCGTCATTCTCCTCGTATCCCATCTCCAAAAGTGTCTCGATATCCTCATACTGCTGTTCCAAAGCCCGATAACCTTCAACGGCGGATTTAAGCCCTTTTAGCTCTGCTGTCGAGCGCTGCGCTTTCTCTGTATCTTCCCAGAAATCAGGCTCTTCCATATTTCTCTCTAATTCCACGATTCGCTTTTCCTTGTTATCAAGGTCAAAGTGAATCCCTCACTTCCGCTAATGGTGTCTTGTAGCCTCCCAGCTCAAATTTAAATTGATCTAATTCAACCACCTGCGCACCTTCTTTCTATATTTTATGAAAAATTCTTTTTTATGCTAATATATTCTTTCCATGACAGTTCTTAAACTTTAAACCGCTTCCACAAGGACACAGATCATTTGGATATATCTTCTTTTCCTCTCTCTTGACAGGTGCTTTCGTTGTGCTTGTATCCTTGTTCGTTCCTGTCACCTTGGCAACCTCTTCGCGCTCAATCTTCTGTTCCACCCTCACATGCAACAGAAGCTTTACTGTATCCTCACGAATATTTGCCGTCATCTCATCAAACATATCATAGCCGCTCATCTTATACTCTACAAGCGGATTTCTCTGTCCATATGCCTGAAGTCCTATGCCCTGACGAAGCTGTTCCATATCATCAATGTGATCCATCCACTTTCTGTCAATTACCTTAAGAAGAATCACGCGCTCCAGCTCACGGATCTGCTCTGCCTCAGGGAACTCTGCTTCCTTCGCCTCATAAAGCTTTACACTCTCCTCCTTAAGCTTCTGCTTAAGCTGAGCCTTAGTCATGCCCTCCACCATCTCCTTGGTAAGTGGAGGCAATGGAATAATAGGAATCAGCGCTGTGTTGATCTCATCCAGATCCCACTCCTGCCAAGAATGATCATCCGACAGGTAACGATCAATCACCGTCTCCACAATCTCTGTGATCATCTTGTAGACCACATCACGCATACTCTCGCCATCTAACACACGACGGCGCTCCGCATAAATAATCTCGCGCTGCTCATTCATTACCTGATCATATTCCAAAAGATTCTTGCGGATTCCAAAGTTATTTCCCTCGATCTTTTGTTGCGCCTTCTCTATTGCGCTAGAAAGCATCTTATGCTCAATCTGCTCATTCTCTGGCACTCCAAGTGCATTAAAGATCGTCATCAACCTCTCGGAAGCAAACAGACGCATAATGTCGTCCTCCAGAGAAATATAAAATCTTGACTCTCCCGGATCTCCCTGACGCCCGGAACGTCCTCTCAGCTGATTGTCTATACGTCTGGACTCATGGCGCTCTGTTCCAATAATCATTAGACCACCCGCAGCCCTCGCCTCATCATCAAGCTTAATATCTGTACCACGACCTGCCATATTGGTAGCGATTGTCACAGCGCCATGAACACCTGCCTGCGCAACAATCTCCGCCTCAAGCTCATGAAACTTGGCATTGAGCACCTTATGCGGAATCCCTTTTTTCTTCAGCATAGCAGAAAGCTCCTCCGATGCCTCGATCGTGATGGTGCCCACCAAGACAGGCTGTCCTTTGGCATGGGCTTCCTCCACTGCTGTCACAATCGCACGCAGCTTCTCCTTGCGTGTCTTGTACATAGCATCCTGATGATCGATACGGATCACTGGCTTGTTCGTCGGTATCGCAATAACGTCCATTCCATAGATCTCACGAAACTCCTTCTCCTCTGTCAGAGCTGTACCTGTCATACCTGCTTTTTTCTCATATTTATTAAAGAAATTCTGGAACGTGATCGTCGCCAGAGTCTTGCTCTCCCTCTTTACCTTTACATGCTCCTTCGCCTCAATCGCCTGATGAAGCCCGTCTGAGTACCGCCTACCCGGCATAATACGCCCTGTAAATTCATCTACAATCAGCACCTCATCATCTTTTACAACATAATCCTTGTCCCTAGCCATAAGATTATGTGCGCGCAGTGCAAGGATAATATTATGCTGAATCTCCAAATTCTCTGGATCAGCAAGATTCTCAATGTGGAAAAATCTCTCCACCTTTTCCACGCCCTCGGCAGTAAGAACGACATTCTTATCCTTCTCATTGACGATAAAATCGCCTTCCTCCTCAAGCTCCTCACCCATAATAGCTGCCATCTTTGTGAGCTCTGTTCCACTTCCCTTTTCCAACTGGCGTGCCAAAATATCACATGCCTCATAAAGCTTTGTGGACTTCCCACTCTGGCCTGATATAATCAAAGGCGTTCTCGCCTCATCAATCAAAATTGAGTCAACCTCATCAATAATTGCAAAATGCAGATCTCTCAGAACAAGCTGCTCTTTATAGATCACCATATTATCACGCAGATAATCAAAACCAAGCTCATTATTCGTCACATACGTGATGTCACAATTATAGGCTTCTCTTCTCTGCTCACTGGTCATGCCGTTTAACACAACACCTACCTTAAGACCCAAAAACTGATGAATCTGCCCCATCCACTCCGCATCACGCTTGGCAAGGTAATCGTTCACTGTGACAACATGTACACCTTTCCCTTCCAATGCGTTTAGATAAGCAGGAAGCAGACATGTCTGCGTCTTACCTTCACCAGTTCTCATCTCTGAAATACGCCCTTGATGAAGGATAATACCTCCCATAAGCTGTACGCGATAATGCTCCTGATTGATAACTCTTCTCGCAGCTTCCCGAACCACAGCATATGCCTCTGGCATAATCTTGTCCAGTGTCTCCCCCTCAGACACACGCTTTTTAAATTCTGCCGTCTTTGCGCGCAATTCATCATCACTGAGTGCCATCATATCAGGTCGCAGCGATTCGATTTTATTCACAATTGGTTCAATTATCTTCAATTCTCTTTCGCTGTGTGTGCCAAACAGCTTCTCGACTATATTCATTCTTTGCTCCATTCCTGCGCTTGTTTGCGCGTATTATCAGTCGGGACAATACCCCACTATACATACTTTTACTATTGTAACACCTTCTAAACGGAAATTCAATACTTTTGTTTATTATACACCTCGACGGAAAGGAACTACCCACAATCTCCCTGCACAATCGAGTAGGGAAGTCTCATCTTCCCCTACTCGCGCCCAACCCACGCGCTATGTTAATAGCATATTTCCTCTACACGGGTCTGCGCACACAAAAGGCGTTCTGGATATCCCAGAACGCCTGCACCTAACGTCTTAGGTCTCCGGCTCTATCAGTCCGTAAGTATTACCCTTTCTTTTATAAACCACATTGACTTGGTTTGTCTCAGAATTCATAAATACAAAGAAATTATGCCCCAACAATTCCATCTGAATACATGCTTCCTCTGGATCCATTGGCTTAACATCAAATTTCTTCGTTCTGACAATCTGAATGGTATCATCCTCTTCATATTCTTTTTCAATAAATTCTTGATTAAAAAAGTCTCCACCACTCTGTTTTCTGTCAATAATCTTATTCTTATATTTTTTAAGCTGCCTTTCTATAATCTCCTCTACCAGATCGATCGACACATACATGTCACTGCTTGTCTGTTCTGCGCGGATAATGCTTCCCTTTACAGGGATCGTCACCTCAATTTTTTGTCTGTCCTTTTCCACACTTAAAGTTATGTGGGCTTCTGTATCAGGTGCAAAGAATTTCTCCAGTTTTCCTATTTTCTCATATACGGCGGATTTCAATCCCTCTGTTACGTCAATATTTCTTCCAGTAATCGTATAACGCATATGTCCATCTCCTTTTTCTTCATTTTCGAAAATAAAAAACTGCTTCTTTTCGATTTAGTATATTCTACCATATTTTCAGACAATTTTCAAGGCAAACAGTATCTGGTTTATTATCTATGACAGAGAAAATATCTCTTATCCGAAAAAACCTTTGTGTACCCTTATTCACGAAATATCTGCAGTATCTCTTGATTTCTATTTCTAATCAACAAAGTTTTACACTAACTCCCATCTGCCTGCTTTAGCGGATAAATTTATCAGGATGTAAACTTTCACTTTATATTCATCGACATTTTTTTGTGGACAATGTGGATAACTCAGTGCATAACTTATTTTACACATTATTTCGACACATT
>CAMUFS010000145.1 GCA_947088195.1 uncultured Clostridia bacterium | reverse complement strand
CCTTTGAAAGCTGCAGCATATTTCCAGATACCCCACAGCTTGCTCTCAGACACTTAAACTGTCCCGTTTCCAGATTGATTGAGAATGTTCTTGTATTTCCCTTTGTGGCTTTTGGTCTGCAATAAGGACAAATCTTAAAGTGCAACTCATTGCCTGCCTGCTTCGTCTCAATTCCCACATGCCGCGCAAAATCCCATGCATCCTGATCTCTAAATTCATACATCTTCACCAGTCATCACCTACCAACTCCTCTTCTTCCTCTATTCCCTTTTCCAAAACAGTACGTTCCTCGTATTTTGTATATTTCCCGCTGCCTCCTTTATCCTGAGCCCTCATCAACCAGCCACTAATAAACCGTTTCACTCCCCTCTTAGTTTTCCGTTTTGCAGGGTTGCTGTCACACCAATCTTTCATTTTCCGAAGCTCCTGCATAACATCAATAGCTGGATAAAGACAGCTCCATGTATCAATATCTTTCTGACATACAGGATAATTTGTCTTGTCATTAAGGGTAAGAGTTATTACCTCCATCTCCTCCTTGTCAGCATCCGGCTCGGCCGGATCTGCAAAAGAATACGAAGTATTCTTATATACTTTACTTTTCTTTACTTTACTTTCCTTTATAGGGAGGAAATTCGTATTTTCCTCCGGGAAATTGCTATTTCCTGTCGGGAAATTAACATTTCTCTCTGATAAATTAGTATTTAGGGGTAACTTTAATAATCCCTTGCACTCCTCATTTTTTTGCAAGAGCCAATACTCGGCAATTACTCTTCTCACATCTCTGTTTTTTATTGCCATACAATATCTTTTTTGAATACCTCTACTGGTTAAGACTCCCCACCTGTCAAACAGCCCCTTATGAAAAAGACCAATTTGCAAGCAGTAGCCCACTGTCTCCCGGACAGTACCAGAACCAATGCCGCCGCCCATCTTCCTCGCAGTTGATGCACAATCGTCATAGCCCCATTGATAGAAGTATCCTTCTCCCCCATAAGCTCTCTGGCACAGGTAAAAATATACAGCAAATCCATTCCATCCATGTGCATCCAAAAGCTTATCTATTTTTGTGTCTTTATCAAAGATGTCAATATCCCAACTGGCGTAATCAAGTCCTATTTTCGGTAATCTGCCAGCCATTTCTATTTTCCTTTCGACATCCTGAGCCATTCTCCACCAAACATATAGCATGATCCACACCAATATGCCAGCAGTAGCTCTCATGTATCTGGCAACTTTCCACCCAACAGGCAGCCCTATGTTAAGAACCAACCTGCGAGCAGCTTATAAGCCCCAGACTCTATTATCTTTTATCATTGCTCAGACTTCTTCAAAAACCCTTGTTTTTCAAGCTTTCTACAATTACCTCTTGTTTTTTCTCCATACCCATGTTATACTTATGGTGAATTGTTTTAACCAACAATAACAAGAAGTTCCTCAACTTCTAAGGTGACGTGAGTACGTCAGCAGGGTATTTCTTTATCAGGCTGCTTTTTCATTTTTGATATGCAGTCCTTGATCTGAGCTATTGTCATCTTGTCGATACTACCGACCTTATATGTAACGATGACATTGTTCCAACCGTATCCAGTCCGAATAAGCTCTTGAGCGAGCATATCCATTAGGGACTTTCTTTCATTGTCCTGACTGGGATTACTCTTCCTACTGGCGTCTGGCGTTTCCGCGTCTGGATCGTCCATCAGGTGTTCGGTTGGAATACAAAACGTTTGAAAGCAAGCATATTTAAAAGCTGCTGCCATCGCCTTATTTGTAGCCTTATCCCCACTATCCATTCCTTCACCAACTACTATCGCATCCACATAAGAGCCATCCATTGTATAAAATCTATATCTCATCTTACAGATAGAATAAATCAGGCTTCCGCCTTTTGCTGTAGTCCGTTCCTCTCTGAACTGTTCCATAACTTCTGGTGTGCAGAATATTTTATGTTTTATCATTGCTGGATTGAGTGCGTTCATCACTGCATCAATGCTTCGATACTTAAATCCTTGCGATTTATTGTAATCCCCCTTCCCTACAACTCCAATATCTTCCATCACACCACATATTGCTGAATAAATGATAGGCGCTTTTCCTTCACTCATCTAAGTTCCCTCCTTCTTATCTTATCATTACAAGCCTGTCCACATCTTATATAAGCAAAGATTCTTTTCTTTTGATTTGCTTCTAACTTTGTTTTTCTTAGTATCTTATAATTTATAATGCCTTTTTCTGATACAGCCTTATTCGTCTCATGATCCATCTTGTCCCCTTCTTTCTATTTTCTATTTTTGTCTGGAAAACCACATATTTCCTATATGCTCCCATGGCTCTGTTCCCTCCAGATACCCTTCTGATGTGAAATAATACAAGTCTGTTGGCGATTTTCTGTTCCAAAGAGCTGTCTGTATCGCCTCCCAAACAGAATCTGTTACTTCATATTTGTTTGTATCCCATGCCCCATAAAACTGAACTGTAGGTATTGTCTGATAGATCACTCCGGCTATGCTGTTGGGAAATAAGTCGCTTTCTACACGATTTAGAATGGTACATGCAATATAATATTGGACCTCAAAGCTCTCTCCTCTGGCCTCTGCCATAATCACTTGTCCCAAAATTTCCCACTCATAGCTTGTCAAGTTGTAAAAACCAAATTCTTTTGTAAATGGAATGAGTTCTTCTTGTTCTGCTTGTTTCTCTGGTTCCTGATTTATATGTAAGAAGCTTCTCTCCTGCTGAAAGGAAGAAATATCAGCTTTCTCCTGTTTGCCAGAAAACAGAACCGAAGCAAGAATTGTTCCTATTATGCTATATCCTAATTTTCTTATCATTGTTCTTTTTCCTTATGCTTGTCCTGCGAGCTACCGCCTAAGCGGTTGTTTCCTTTGTTTCCATTCTCTCTTCCATCTCGTCTATCACCTCTCCTGTCTCTTCATCTACCCGCACATACCCCAGCATGGTAAGTGCTCTGTGATTTAACCTATGAAAGAACTCTTTTCTTTTCTCCAAAGGCCATGTGGACACATCCTCTTCTTTTCCATCAACTACAACTATATTCATATATTTCATAAAATTTTTAGGCACAAGCTCCACTTTCTTAAAACTGTGAGGAATGTGCCATTCCCCCTTTCTCTGTCATAAATTTGCCTACTATTCTTTGTGTTTTTATTGTACTTCTCTCTATTCTTCTAACTCTATTATCAGATATTTATTTAGATGTAATCTTGTGCAGCACCTCCTGATCTATCTTATGTATATCTGCTTGTACCTTATTTCTTTATCTTTTTACAATTTCGTGCGCTATCATTGGCTTCCCCCTTCTAATTTATGGTATAATAAGATATTATTATATATATTTCGCTATAAGGTACTATTTGTACCTTGTCAAGACTTCTAGGAGGTAGATTTGATGAATATGCACGAAAGCCTACGGCAACAAAGAGTTTCCAGAAATTTCACTCGGCAACAAATTGCTGATTTATTAGAAATTAGCTTAAGAGCATATCAAACATACGAAACAGGAACACGAGAACCTAGTATTAATTCTCTTATTAAAATTGCTGATTTTTACAATATTTCACTTGATGAATTAGTCGACAGACAATTCCCGAAGAATTTTTTGATGAATTCCGAATAATTCTTCCAAAGAATCCCATATTTCAAAATCTCCAACACGTGTTCCTGCCTCAATAAAACGATAATAACGCTCACTTATCTTTAATTTCTCAGCAACCTCTTTCTGTGTCATGCCCGCCTTCTGGCGGGCTTCTTTCAAATTTTTCCTCATACCACTCCTTTAAAACTATTTGCACGTAGAAAGAAACTTATTAACAAAATAAACTTGTCCTTTCCCCGTTACTTTTGTTGTCCGTGTTATCCGCACACTTCCATCTGGATTCTGTACACTGCTCTCCTTTACTTCAAATAGCCCCTGCTCCACATATCTCTGCTGTGGCATATTCCTTGATGTTCCATTTTTTATCAGATAGTTCTTCTCCCTTAACCAATCAAACAAACGTTTTTGTCCTATCTGTACTCCATTCTGACAGATAAGCTTTGCTAAATCTCCTATTAAGATAGAAGTATGGCTTGCACTAACTGCATCGGCAAAAAGAATTTTCGGCTTGTCCTGTTCAATTCTCTCTGTAAGTGCATGATTTTCAGACTTTAATCTGTTTATAGTCTGATCTGCCATTTTCAACGCTCTCGCAAATATCTGTTCTGGTGTGTTCCATGCCTTTTCCAAATCAATTAGGTATTGTCTACATTGTTTGCCCTTTTCAGTTCTACTCATAAGGCAGATATGCTTTGCCATATCAACTGACATTTCGTAGTCCTGTACCGTCTGTTTTCCTCCGTACTGATTGCCCTGTACCTCAAGGTACACCCCTCTGAAATCCTCATTTTCGAGGAAACCTTGCGAATTGGTTTCAAACCATGTACTGAACCGTTTTTCGATTCCGAGTGCCTTATGAAGCTCCCTTGCCGATACCGTTTGTGTGTCAAAATTGACTGTAATAAGTCCGTTCATTTTTTTCCTTTCTCGAACTATAGCTATTTTCCTTTATCCCCAAACAACAAATGGTAACGTCTCAAATTCATCACATTTCGATTCTATTCTTTGGCTCCCTTTATTTATGGGAGCCAATCCCTAACAAATAAATTTCAACCTTCTATTAATTATTCAAACCATTTCAAATTTATCTACTTTGCCCAAACAGCAAATGGTAAAGTCTCAGATTTATCCCATTCCGATCCTATTGCTTTTTCATCACTTGTGGACTTTATATTCTTTTGTAATACTTCAATCGCCAATTCCCGAACTTGATTCTCAAGAGTAACCAATCTTTTCTCCAATTTCTTAACCTTCTTCTTTTCTGACCGATTCACTACCTTCACCTCTTTTCTCTTATTATAATTATAAAAACCATAATATCTTATTGTCTCCTATTTCAAATTAAACTATAATTGTTGTACAGGCATTGCCGCGCCGAGTATATAGAAAGGAGCTTTCAATATGTAAAAAATCAAAACACCCGTTTGCAAAAAATGTGGCACACCACTTGTTCCCGCTAAAAAACATCCAGATCACAACAAATCATTATCTTATGATGGCTCATCAATTTATGGCAATAAAGTTTGCCCTAAATGTCATCCAGAACTTGTAGAAACATCTTAATAGTCTAATCATGTAAAATTACTGGAAGAGGGAGAATAAATCTCCCTTCTTCTCATAAGATTTAGCATTACATTTAAATTGTTTTTATCAATACATCACATATCTGTATCACAAGTTCATACTTGCCTTGAAATTGTAATTCTTGTAATGCCAAATACATATTTATATAAGTATGAGCGTGTGGTTCTATAAAAAGACTCTGCATCACTTTTTCTACTCTTCGGATTTTCTTTTTTGATACCTTCTTCAACTTTCTTTCATTTAATTCCTTAAGCTTTTGCTTTTCTAACTGATTCACTATTTTCACCTCTTTTCTCCTATATAACTATAAAAATGGTAATCCCTTATTGTCTCCTATACCAAATTAAACTATACTTATTGTACAGGCGTTGCCGCGCCGAGTATAAAAGAAAGGAGACAAAATATGCAAAAAAGAAAACATATTGTAGGCTATTGTCCAAAACAAAATAAAGAAACCTCTATTATAGTTACATTCGTTATCTGTTCAGCATTACAAACAGATTTTTGCGAACCACAATCTTTCTATTGTCAATACAACAATATCAATGATCCATGTATTAATTGCCCTATATTCGACGATCTACTTTGTTAAATAGGTCTATAATATAAATTAAATGGTTCTGGCAAATTAGGAATACGCGGAAATTTTAAATTTATCTCACAATTTATAATTGACATTTCCATTGTTGCAGGTATTCCAGCATTATGTACAAACTTAATGCTGGAAATACTTTCTGAAAAATCTATTCCATCAATCATGATCCTTGTTTTATTTAACAAATTTGTTTCAACAACTACTTGATGCTTCGACTTCATTGGTCCTTTCTTATCAGCAAATTTTATGTTATGCTGCAGCTCTTCGGGTAATTGAATCTGAACTTGATTTTCAAGAATACTTAATCTTTTCTCCAATTCCTCAAATTTCCGCTTTTCTGACTGATTCACTACCTTCACCTCTTTTCTCTCATATAATTATAAAAATCATAACTTCTTATTGTCTCCTATCCTAAATTAAACTATAATTTTTATACAGGCGTTACCGCGCCAAGTACAAAGAAAGGAAAGGATTATTATGCAAAAAAATGTTAGTATTAAAGGATTTTGTCCATTCTTAGATGAAGATGTGACAATCAATGCTTCCTTGTTTTATTTAACAAATATATGTTACAGAGTGCTTGGTTCTTCTGACTATGCAACTCCCAAAGAGAACCTATGCAATCATCGTTTCGAGTGTGGGCGAGGCGCAGATCCTAATAACTGTCCTATTTTTGATCAGGTTTTTCTCTGGAATAAATTATAAGTTTCTCCAAAGATGCTTTAAAACCATTCATCATACTTCTTGGATGAATCTTTTCGAGCTCAAGAATTAATTCTGGATGTTCCACATAATAAGATGCTGGAAAGAATCTACGGCCAATATCATCAGGGTTAAGAGCACATGGGGTACTCCTTTCATAAACACCGGTTAATTCTTCCAGTTTTTTAAGTACTTTATAGTAATGGAATGGTTCCCCTTTTTGCTCTACGGCCCTGATACATTCAAACGCATATTTGCAGTACATACACCCATAAAAGCTCCTGACCGTTTCGATTTTTTTCTGTTTTGGTGCTTGAAATGAGCTTTGAAGCAGCCGCGCAATACAATGTAAATCCATCTCTGTAAATTTACTATTACTCATGTCTTTGTTGCTTTTCACCTCTTCCCTCTCATATTAATTATAAAAACCATAATTTTTTATTGTTTTTCCTTTCTAATCTTCCTATAATAGATATACAGGCTCTGCCAAGCCGAGTATATATAGAAAGGAGAACACGTAATGACCCGAAAAATAAATATTCACTACTCATCAAATTGTCCATATACCAATCAAGAACAAACTATTAATATCACCTATAATGAAATATCTCTACTTGGATCACCAACTCCGGGATATAAAATTATGAATTTTTCTTGTCCTTATCAAAGTGAATGTCCTTATCCTTCACAATCTCGTTCAGGATATTGTCCAGTCGTGGATTCCGCTCCTGAACAACCATACTAATCTTTATATCAGAATACTTTCGTATTGGTGACAGAATGGAGAACCAATCAAATCTACATTTCTCTTTATGAATACAACTTTGACATGGTTCTCCAAAGTCTGCTATAACACCCTTTGCTGCTTGATCTCGAAAAGTCTTGATATGTTGTAACGCACAGTCATTTGCTTTCTTATTCAATATCTTTACCTTCTTCCATTCCCTTCCTCTCACTGGAACGCTGCTTATTCAACCAGACGCGCGATGCAATGTAAATTCATCTCTATAAATTCACTATTATTCATGTCTTT
>CAMUFS010000144.1 GCA_947088195.1 uncultured Clostridia bacterium | reverse complement strand
TTACCATTGAGAGCTGGCCTTCCATGGGAAGTGCTGCCACTCTTCCTATTTTTCCAAAGCCTGCACAATTAATTAAAAACTTTACCGCTGGCTTCTTTTCTTTTAATAAATACGCCAAAACACCAACAGCCTCCTTGCTGGTAATGTCCATCTCAATCGGCACAAGCTTGGTTCCGACCTCCTTTGCCAGTTCCTTAAGTCGATCCCCTCTTCTGGCAATCACCCAGATTTCATCTAAACTAATCAGCTCTTTATCTAAAAGCCTTACAAATTCTCTTCCTATTCCAGAGGAAGCACCTGTCACAACTGCTATTTTTAAATTGTTCACGGTTCACTCTCCACTTTACTATTATTTTGCTTTCTTTTTATGCACATTACGAATGGTTTTCTTTTTGGTTGGCATTTGCCTTTTTTCTTCTTCCTTTTGTTTTTTCCGCTGCTCTTGCATACGCTTTGCCTCCCTCTGCGGGCGGATCAAACATTTTTTATCAAATCCAACTAGATCCAGCCGTTCTGCCTTTTTCAAGGCTTCCAATACCAAATTATAATTGGCAGGATTTCGGTACTGGATCAGCGCGCGCTGCATTGCCTTCTCATGAGGATTGACAGGGACATACACAGGTTCCATTGTACGCGGATCAAGCCCTGTGTAATACATACAAGTAGAAATGGTCGATGGCGTAGGATAAAAATCCTGCACCTGTTCCGGCATATAGCCCAGATCTCTAAGATATTCTGCAAGCTCCACCGCCTCCTTTAACGTGGAGCCCGGATGAGAGGACATAAGATAAGGAACCAGATACTGCTTTAGACCCAATTTCTCATTGATCTTCTTATATTTCTCCGCAAATGCCTGATATACACCATTCTCTGGTTTTCCCATACGCCTTAATACGGGATCCGCGACATGCTCTGGCGCAACCTTAAGCTGCCCGCTCACATGATAACTGCAAAGCTCTCTTAAAAATGTGTCATCTGCATCTGCCATCACATAATCAAAACGGATGCCAGAACGGACAAATACCTTCTTCACACCGGGAAGCTTTCGAAGCTCTCGAAGCAGAGAAAGATAATCCTTATGATCGACGGTCAAATTTTTACACGGCTCAGGAAATAAACATTGTTTCTTTTGGCAAGCACCCTGTTCAAGCTGTTTTTTGCAGGCAGGATGTCGGAAATTGGCCGTAGGTCCACCCACATCATGAATGTAACCTTTAAAATCCTTATCCTTAATAAGAAGCTTTGCCTCCTCTATTATAGACTTATGGCTCCTTGTCTGTATAATGCGCCCCTGATGAAATGTCAGAGCACAGAAGCTACATCCGCCAAAGCACCCGCGATTGCTCACCAAACTAAACTTCACCTCACGGATTGCGGGCACACCGCCAGCCGCCTCATAAGAAGGATGATAATTTCTCTGATACGGCAGCGCATAGACATCATCCATCTCCATCTGGGACAATGGCTTGGATGCTGGATTCTGCACCACATACACAGAATTTGGATATGCCTCAGCAAGCCGTTTTCCCGCATATGGATCGGTATTGCAGTACTGTGTATAAAAGCTTCTTGCATAGACAGTTTTATCCCTACCGATCTCCTCAAAAGAAGGAAGCATAATCGCATCATAGATATTCTCTGCACTCTTTGTCTTATAAACCGTGCCATCCACAAACGTGATGTCCTTCACCGCAAGTCCACTCGCAAGCGCATCGGCAATCTCAACCACCGATCGCTCACCCATGCCATACATCAACAAATCCGCCTGCGAATCCAAGAGAATTGACCGCTTAACCTTATTTGACCAATAATCATAATGTCCCAATCTTCGAAGGCTTGCCTCAATTCCACCAATTAAAATAGGACTTTCCTTATACACTCGCCTTATCAGATTACAATATACCACCGTCGCATAATCCGGCCGCTTTCCCATCACCCCGCCCGGCGTAAAAGCATCCATCTCCCGCCTTTTTTTGGACACACTATAATGATTTACCATAGAATCCATATTTCCTGCTGTCACAAGAAATCCAAGACGTGGCTTTCCATAGACAGTAACACTGTCTGGATCACGCCAATCTGGCTGCGCGATCAACCCAACCCGATACCCATGTGCCTCCAATATCCGGCTTATTATGGCATGTCCAAAGGATGGATGATCGACATATGCATCTCCAATCACATAGACAAAATCGACCTTATCCCAACCGCGCGCCTCCATATCTGCGCGACTAAGCGGCAAAAATCCCTGTTCTGCGATCATACTTCTCTCTCCTGATCTAGTATTTCCCGATAACTGACAATATAATAATCAGCAAGCTCTCTCTTTTTCTCCTCCTGTGCCTTAGAATACAGATCTTCCACAGCACACACCTTCATTCCAGCATTCTTGCCTGCCATAATGCCATGTACAATATCCTCAAACACCAAACACTCTCTCGGTTCTGCATGAATCCTCTCCGCCGCCAAAAGATACACATCAGGAAAAGGCTTTCCCCTAGAAGCATCACAGCTTGTCAAAATAGCAGAAAAATAAGAATCCACCCCACGCTCCCTCGTCACCATCTCCACCAGCTCTCTTGAGTTGCTTGTGGCGATCGCCATGGAGATCTGGCGCTCTTTTAAAAGCTCCAAAAACTCTTTCACTCCATCCTTTAAAGGAACCTGATTCTTGTACTTCTCCCACGCCATCTCATTCCAGCTTCTCTTAATCTCCTCCACGCTGTCCTCCACCTGAAAGCGCTCCTTAAAATAGCGTGCTGTCTCAGAAAAGCCCATGCCCTCTATGGCACTCGACAGATCAGGCGGAACCGAAAGCCCATACCTGCTCAAAAACTCCTTGTCAATCGACTTCCACATCCACATAGAATCCACCAGGGTCCCATCCAAATCAAAAATAACTGCCTTAACACCATCTAAAATATTCATGCTCAAACCTCCGCATCCCTGTAAAGTCCCATAAGTTCCTCCTTTGTCAGCGCGCGAAAGCCCCCTTTTCCCAGCGACTCATCCAGCCTTAAGCTTCCCATAGAAAGCCTTTTTAGATAAGTGACGGTAAGTCCCTCCGCCGCAAACATCCGCTTTATCTGATGAAATTTTCCCTCATAGATAGTGAGCTCCGCCTCTGATTCCTCCTCACCACTCCTCACTATCTGCAGCTTCGCCGGAAGAGCGGTAAACTCCTTATCCACCACAAGCCCATGGAAAAATCTCTCCTTGATCTCCTCTGTTATCCTTCCATCTACCCTCACAAAATATACCTTTGGCACATGATGCTTGGGTGAGAGCAGACGGTGAGCAAGAGGCCCGTCATTTGTAATAAGGAGAAGTCCCTCCGTGTCCTTGTCTAGCCTCCCAACCGGAAACAGATCCTTACGTTTTTTATCCACAATTAAATCAACCACCGTCGCCGCCTTCTTATCCCTAGAAGCAGATAAAATACCAGAAGGCTTATAAAGCATATAATACTCCATTGTTGTGTAGACAATCGGTTTTCCCTCCCAGAGAACAAGGTCCGATTCACTGACCTGTATCTCCGGTTTTCTGACGGAAGAACCATTGACACACACATTTCCCCTTCGAATGGCATCCTTTACTTCACTGCGGGTTCCTACCCCCATATCAGAAAGAAATTTATCAAGACGCATATCTCTTCCCTCTTTTCTACATTATCCTTTGATTATATCGGTTCTTTTTTCCCTTGTCAAATTAATAATCTCCCGTACAAACATTCTTTTCTGTCAATTTTAAAATATAAAATGGATTTACGCTCACTTCTTCAAAATGCTCCGTTTTCAGATAAATGCCCAGATGCAGATGAACATCAAATTTTCCAACGGTCCCTTCTACCTTACTGTAGCCAGAATCGCCCATAAAACCAAGAAACTGTCCGGCTTTCACCGTGTCACCCTTTTTAAGCCCCTCCGCATAACGGTACAGATGAGCATAATAAATATACGCCCCATGAGGACTTCGAATACCCACACGGTATCCGCCCTTTTCCAGCCATCCCAGATTTTCCACCACCCCATCTGTCATACTGACAATGGGATAATATCCCCTCTCATTATTTAACGCCATAATATCCGTGCCCTCATGCGCATGCTTGGTATCTTGATAGGCGCGCTCCGCATACCAGGAATCCACATAAGACACGCCAAGTCCGCTCGTTTTGTTGCTCTTCATCACTGGAAAATAAACAAGATCGGATAAAATAGTCTCATATGACTGCTCTAACAAAAGTAGCTCCTCCCCCTGTCTCCCCTCATAATAAGCCTTCTGTCTATCATATTCCTCCAGAGTCGATAATAACCTTCCTCGGCTTTTCTCTTCCAAAAAGTTAGAAGAAGCCATAAGAATGGCTAAGATTCGATAACGGCTGTCGCCTGTCTGTTCCTCCAGCTTATATAATGCTGTCATAACTTCTTCTGTCAAATACATTTTGCGAAACTTATCTGTCTCATTACAATCTGCAGGGATAGAAGGCAGCTTTCCACTGCCACGCATAAGTAAAACTATAGTGACAACAAGAAGCACAGGTAAAAAAAGCAAGAAGAGCAAGCGGTAAAAACTCTGTATCGTTTTGTACCGCTTGCTGCTTTTTAACACACGTGTTGTATGATATTTTCTAAAAATATTTACTTTTTTCCAAAAGGAATTTGGATCATCTGCTTTTCCCATATTAGAATCCTTATCAAAGCTCTTACTTTGATGTATTCTATATTACAATACTTTATGCAGAGAAATTATGATTCCTATGTTTTATTCTCACTCTCCTATCATGCTTCATACTCCTTTATAAGTGAATCTAACTTATCCTTTACCGCTTGTTTCGCAATCTTATCCATCTCGTCCACCGTTTTTGTTCCACCAGAGGACGCCAAGGCGTAGGGGTCATTTAATGCCACATTAGAATCTGTCAGCATTGCCCAAAGCTGATGATGTGTCCATTGTCGCTCCTGCTTCGGGATGTTTGGCTCATAATAATCAGACCAGTCACACAAATATTTTCCTGAAATAAATGCCAAGCTATTGATTGGAGCAGAAGTGGCTTCTTTATAAGCATCTGCATAGTAAGATTGGATCGTATCCTCCATATCCTTTAGCTGTCCCAAATAGGCTTCAAAATAAGTCTTACGAGCAATGGAACCATCTGGATCGACGTTCCAATAAGGATCCGTTTCTAGCTTAGGTTGGTTTTCACTCTGCCATTGTTTGAACCTATCCATAAAATCTTCTTTTGTCATAGTGTTAAGTTGATTTTCCACTTTATCACCCAAACGCTCCAAGCTCTCACGCCCTTCTTGAGATATTGTTACTTGATCTCTATTAGAAATACGATTTGCAGTTGTGTTTTTATTCTCTGCCTCTACAAAGTGAATGGTTCTCATAGAAGAAATTCGACGATTTTCCGTGTTTAATGCTACATTCATAAAAGACCTCCTGTGTTATCTTGCTTTTTTGCTATGAAATATATCGGCAGATTAATGTGTTGCTCTAACCTTTCTTATATTGTTTTTGATCATTTTCCTATATTACTTTTCCTACATTAGACATTCCTCTAACTTTTGTAAATGATTTCACAAAGCTGATACGCTTGTAACTGTTTATATAATATAAGAGAGAATGTTAATAACAAAATAGATGTTGCCACCATTATCAAGCTACTAATATTCTGGAAAGCTATACAAATAAATAGGGGCACTAAGCTGCTTAGCATACCTATCCCCATTGTTGCCAGAACAGAAATTGCACCTCCCTTGATTGCATAATATTCACTTGTCCAATCATACCTTGGAAATTTTACATTCATATACATTCCCAAAACAGATATAAAACAGGCATAGACTGTCGGAACGACACATAACAACACAGCCTGTATCAGAGAAATTCTCATTCTAAAGCCCAACAAACCAGCACTTATCAGCACAAAAGGAAAAATTATAGTCAAATTGACTGCTATCTTAGAATTAAATATATCAATGTCGCGCACAGGTACAGAACACATAATCCAACGATTTTTTCCCTCTAAGGACAAGGACGCAGAAGTGGTAGAGGTCATAGTAACAAATACCGCAATAACTAATGGAAGCATTTGCCGCAGTATCTGACTAAGATCAACTATACCACTTTGCTGCTCCAATGCTTCGGGACTAATAAATAGAAGCAACAAAGCTACAACAAGTAACAACACCATTCCAATCGTAGAATTAAGCGCGTAAATTGTGCAAGAAAAGTATCGGTTAAATTCTCGCTTATACATTGCTTTAAACGGAGAGGATACATGGAGAGCTTTTCCCTTATATCTGACAACAGAGTGATTGCATATAGCTGTATTTATTTTCTGGTAAAAATGCGCCACTATACTTATAAAAATAATATTCAGTAAAACAGACATTCCAACAAAAGCTAAAAAATACAGCCAATTTTGCTGTTCAACTGCTTTTGAAATAAGCACAGCAGGGGGATAAAATTTATTTGTCATATAAGAAAACAAAATCCCAATATTCAAAATTTCATCCATATTCATACTTTGTGCTCTGGTAGAAGCTACCACAATTAGCAATACAATAAGTGTACTCAATACTAGGGAAAGAGTATTTTTGTGCTTATAGCGGGAAGAAACCGCAGAAATCAAAACGCCAAGCCCCAAGGAAATAATCATAGGGATCATAGGCAGAAATAAAAAAGAAAGCAGATACATAATATTTCCCCAAATTCCGGCTTCCGCATGTATCCAAAAGATTACAAAAGAGGGAAGAACTACAATAATACTTATTAAAAGATTGGTTAAATACACCACTGTTAGTCGGCTTAAAACCACTTCTGAATTTTTCACTGGAAGCGACATAACCATATCATAATCACGCGCCCCAACAAGTACGCCGGAGCTCTTTAGAAAAGTTACTATCAACGTAAGCAAAGAGCATAGCAATATGGAGATTGTGGGCAAAATATTTGCATACCCCATACTCGCAAGGCTCATGCCGATAATTGTGCTATACACAATCATCAGTCCAATAATAAGAATTGTAATGCCACCCAAAGCTATGCCACGCCGTTTTTCTTTTTGATTATGAGAATGGAATATGCAATTCATACCAAAGAGATTATAAAGCTGCATTTTCAAAAGAAGCAGATATCTATTTTTCATTTTCCACAACCTCCATAAAAATATTTTCCAGACTTTCTGAGCCACGCACCACTTCTATATTCCCGCTTATAATCAGTTTCCCCTGCTTGATAATAGAAACCTTATCACATAACTTTTCCGCAACGTCCAAAACATGCGTAGAAAAGAATATAGCACCTCCTTGCTCACATAATTCCCGCATGATTTCTTTTAGATGAAAAGCTGCTTTAGGGTCAAGTCCTACAAAAGGCTCATCTAGTACAAGCAGCTTTGGTTTATGTAAAAAAGCTCCAATTAACGCCAACTTTTGCTTCATACCATGAGAATAAGAGCTGATCAAATTTTCTAAGCTGTCAGTGATACCAAAAAGCTTGGCGTATCTTTTAATCCGTTCCTCT
>CAMUFS010000143.1 GCA_947088195.1 uncultured Clostridia bacterium | reverse complement strand
ATTCTCTGGGCGGACCCTTCTAGAATATGATTCACCACCCCACAATCACAAATAGTCTATAAAGATGTTTTGTATAAAGTATAGATAAAGAAAACAGTCCGCACCGAGAATTAACTATCGTTCTCTGGGCGGACCGCTCTCAAAGTAAAGCACAATCTACTATCTTATTTAACATTCATCCAATACTTGCCGTGCCTGAGCCACGATCTCTTTGTCAGTTTGGAAGATACTGTATTCACTCATAGCAGGAAGACCCATTGGCACACCCTCCTTGCGGTAACGCATACCACTGTCAACAATCTTCTTTGCTGATAAATGGAAAGCTGTAATATCTGTTTCTTTCAGGAATTTCTTGATCGAGTCAGGGGTCATTCTTGCACCTGCCATAATTTGTGGACCTCCTGTCTCCATCTGCACCTCACATAGCTTCTTCAAAAGAGGCAGACCTTCCAGACCACTGCTTTCCTGTCCTGATGTAAGAATAGTGTCAATTCCAAGCTCTCTCGCCTGCTTATATGCCTCCATGGGATCTACGCATACATCAAAAGCACGGTGAAGTGTCACTTTCATATCCCCTGCCGTCTCCATCAATTCCTTCATCTGTTCTATATCAAGACTACCATCCGCTTTCAGACAGCCGATCACTATCCCCTCTGCACCAGCTTTCCGAAACATCTCTACTTCTCTCTTGATAATCTGAAACTCATAATCGGAATAAAGAAAATCTCCAAAACGAGGCCGCAAAAGCACACGTACTGGTAA
The DNA here is from genome assembly GCA_947088195.1 of uncultured Clostridia bacterium. GTDB lineage: Bacteria > Bacillota > Clostridia > Lachnospirales > Lachnospiraceae > RGIG8607. The sequence continues at coordinate 6,828 of CAMUFS010000143.1, read as the reverse complement.
ATTGCAATTTTCTTTTACCTGCTCAAACAAGGCTAAGCTTGGCGAGATACCCCCTATTATAAGAGCTGCACAAAGCTCCATACGATCTGCTCCACCCTCAGCAGCCGCAATAGCTGACTCTACACTATCTACACAACATTCTAGTACATAACGTGGCATAATTCGTCCTCCTTTTCTAAGTTAGAGATATTTTCTTTCATTATATCACATAACAGCAAAACGGTATAGCAAAAGCTACACCGTTTCTTGAAAATTATGTTTTACTGTTTATAAGCGCTGTCTAATATACCCTCTTATAACTCCTCAGCAGGATCTTTCTTAGTAACAGTATCTGCTGCCTCGTCATCCTTCTTGTTATATTCGTCAAATTTCTTCATAACAGCGTCATATGTCTTGCTTGAGATATCTGGCAAATCTCTTCCCCATGCTCCAGTAGCCTGCTTGTAACCCTTGATAAAGGCCTCTCTCATATCCTCCATCTTCTCTGGATCTCCGCCGGTCAAAGCTTCTGCAAATGAGAGAATGCGATCGGAGGTCTGCTCAACGCCCCAATAGCCGTCCTCTCCAATTTCTTTCTGTGCATTTAATGCTGTCGCCTTATCTACTGTGAAATCTCCAGCAGCAAGAGCCTTCCACATGCCATCTGCACCTTGGAAAACCTTATTCTGCTTGGACAGCATACTCTCTACCATCTGGCGGAATTGTGCTGTTTTCTGCTCTGCGTCTGCTTTCAGCTTATTGATAAGATTTGTATTAGGCTTATAGGTTACTTTATCTACTGTATTTTTATCAGCAGTAGATTCATAGACAGCACCCTTGTCTTCTGTCTTTGTGGCAGTAGAGCTGGCAGCCGCTGCAGCAGCTTCTGATGTTGTGGTGGATGGTGCACTCTTCTTGTAGGTGGCATCCGTAGTAATAGGTTCATTGCTAATTCCATTTACATTCATGCTCATATGATACCCTCCTTGGCAATCACGATACGTATAGTTTCATTAATGTTATCGGCAAAAAAAGGAAAAAGTTTAGGGTATCTATGTTTTACAATTTACAATTCCTCCACCTTCTTCATCAGAACCAGACGATCGCCGGGATGTATCTTGTCATCCTTTAATTCATTAATAGTTTTAATGCTGTCCACAGTAGAATAGAAATTTTTTGCAATTTTCCATAAAGTATCTCCCGGCTTTACTACATAGCCTACAATTCCGGGCAATGCCTGTATTTTTTCTTCATCGTAAGGCTTTACGGTCACATCTGTGATAATCTCAGCCTCAAGCTGTCTCATTATCAGCGCATCCAGACTGATCACTGCCTTGATCTCTATCTCATCACTGTTTGTCATAACTGCATTGAGCTGTTCTAACATACATTCCATATGCCAGATACATTCTGATGTGATCCCCGGTGCCTCTATCTTGTGGGAAAAAGGAAGGATGCCAGACAACATCTGAAATGGCTCCTTATCGTCCAATGCAGCATACAAAAGTGATACCGCCACCGCACCCTCCACGTTCAGCCCATCCTCTGCTGCCTGAACCTCATCAATGCGGACACTTCCGCTGCTATTGCAGATCTGCAAAATCCTTGGTTGTTCCTTTTTAAGCTTCATTCTGTCTGCGGCGCGGCATTTTGCAGAATTTCTAAGAAGAAGCTGTTCATAAGGAACTTTTTTTGTCACTGGTTCCATATCCTTCACAGCCGAATACACATCACTCATAATATCCGCCTGACGCTCTTCATAGAGACAAATATCCAAATCTATAATATATTCGATGCCAAGCACTCTCTGCTCACCATCATAGTCTGCCTTTACCTCTATATCATTCCCGCTAAGATTAAGGCGGATATATGGCACCATATCCTCCTGACAGCCCGGACAATCTATGGCACAGGAAACAGGAACCGTATGCTCCGTCCATTGAACCGAACTATTTTCATCTGCTCCCCGATAAAGAACAAACAAAAACAACTCTCCTCGAAGCCCTAGTTTTCCTTCCATTGGGCGAAGCTCCATGGAACGAAGCTGCGCTTGATCCCAGAGAATCTCCGCAATATCTGGCTTATTTCCAGATAACTCCAATTCATCTTTAATACGACAAGTATCTTTTGTCTTTAATGCCACTGGTGTAAAAATCAGCCGGGAAGTCATATATTGTACATCATTATCCCCATCCACCTCAATTCCAGCTTCCTCCTCCCGCGTTCTCTCCGCCTCCAAAGTAAGTGTGAGAACCGCTTTAACACTGATTTTTCTGGAATTGATCAACGTGATTGTCAAATCCTCCATCTCATAGGAGAGCCTCGTCTCATCCTCTGGTATCAAACCATCCACATTCATGGTTTCCTCAAAAGGAATAATTCCCTTGACACTATGTATTGCGTTGCCTTCTCCATACAATACTCGAAAGGCAAGCTTTCCTTTAATTCCTGCCCTATTTTCAAGGACTCGAACCTGCTCTGTCTGTACATTGCCGTCATACTTAATGATTCTCTCAACATCTTCTTTTACATCTGGTACATTAAAATCATCATCGATCGTGATCTGGGTAATGCTTCTCCCTTTGCTGCAAGTTAGCTGCATATTTCTTTTTACAATTTCCACCTTTTCTCCTCCTTATCGAAATACCACCGGCTCTTCCCTTTTCTCTGTCTTCAGCACAATATAAGGGTAGGTCAATGTCTCATTTACCGTTTCCTCTTTGGATGGCCCTATCAGGCTGGTATCTACATAAATTGCATTTTTTCCAAGATAAAACTCTTCCACTGCAATGCTGTAGCCGCTGGTCTTCTGCTCACCATACCCAATAATAATATAAAGATACTCCTCATTTGTCCAAGTATGCTTCATCGCCGCTGTCTTTTTCTCCTCAATCATAGACAAAAGCTCTGGCGGCACCTCCTTCTCCTCCACCACGGTAAAATCTAGATCCTGAACCTTCTCCCCGTCTTCTTTTGACATACTACAAGAGCACAAAAAAAATACTGCCACACATAATAATAGAAATAACCGCTTCATACAAAACCACTTGCTTTTTTCTATTATTATATTGGCAGCATATCTATATTATGCCAGCGTGCTAAAACATGTTGGAAAAATGCTTCCTCTACCCAACAACTGCCGAGACAATCGGAAGTGTCACAACCGAGAGCAGTGTCGTAAGCATAACCCCCTTTGATGCAAGCTCATAATCACCATCGTATTCCTGTGCCAACATAGCTGTCATGCTTCCCACTGGTGTCGCTAACATTACCATTGTGACACCTACTATAATTTCATTATCTATAAATTGTTTCAATAGCAGAGTGCCCAATATCGGCAGAAGTAAAAGCTTAAACAGGGAGAATAACAAAAGTTTATAATCACTCAATAACCTTTTAAAGTCAATCACTGCCATGGACGCACCAATTACCATCATACTGAGTGGTGCTGTCAGATTGCTTAACATGGTGATGGTTGAGCCTAAAAAAGATGGCAGCTTTATGTGAAATGCAAATAAAAGTATGGCAACCACACAGGCCAAAACTCCAATGTTTAATATCTGTCCCAGCTTAGGCTTCTCCTTCTCACCTCCACCAGCCTTCATGGTGTGAATCCCATACGTATAAATTAAGACATTATAAGGAATCAAAAATAAAGTGGCATAGAGCAAAGCTCCTGAGCCATACACGGAAGAGATAATTGGAAATCCCATAAACCCGATATTAGAAAATACTGTCATCACCCGATATGCCCCATAGCTTTGCTTATCTACATGAAAAAGCATCGGCACAAAGATGGCAAGAAGCAAAAGCCCAACAAATAATAGCACTGCTATCACAACAGTTATCGCTAGATCTTTCCCTGTCACCGTGCCATCCATTGTGAGAACACTTGACAAAATTAAAGCTGGATTCGCAATATTTACCACGATACTGGACAACTTTTTACTTGAATTGTCATTGATATAGTCTTTCTTATAAGCAATAAAACCAACCAACATAATTAAAAATAATACTATCATCTGCTGAAGCATATCCAATCCTCACAATCCTTATATTTTATTTTTTTAGTATATTTTTTATCTATTAAACTACATCTTTTAGCAATCCTCATATTAACACGAAGCAAGCTATTATTCAAGTACTGTTTTATCTTTATTGTATAGGGATTGTTTTTTTGATATTATAACTATTTTAGTCATGATATGAATTATGTGAATAAGGAATAAAATATTTCAAAAAAACATTTCCACAAAAAATCATAGGAAGCTTCCTCGATCTCTGTGGAAATGTTCTTATTCTCTGTCAAACCAATGTCAGACAACCAACTTTTTTATTTTATCCATAATGTTTAGCCCAGCCATCGATTCAAGCATATCATCAACTGATCGATATCCAACGGTTTGGAGATATGTTCATTCATTCCAGCTCGTTTGCTCGCTGCCACATCCTCAGAAAATGCATTGGCTGTCATGGCAATAATTGGTATTGTCACGGCATCTTTTCGCTCAATGTTTCGAATTGCCCGCGCAGCCTCATACCCGTTCATCTCTGGCATCTGAATATCCATAAATATCAGGTCATAATAACCTTCTTCACTCTTTTCAAATTTCTCTAAAGCTTCTCTTCCATTCTTAGCACTTTCAACAGACACACCAGTATTCCCTATCAGCTCCTCCGCTATTTCACGATTCAGCTCGTTATCCTCCGCAAGCAGAACTTTTTTCCCAGAAAGGATAAGTTCTGGTCTATTCTCTGACGATTTGATCTCGACCTGATCTTCCTTTCCAGCCACCTTTTTAAACATATAGACTAAGCGCGATTTAAACAAAGGCTTAGAGATAAATCCATCTACACCCGCCATGCGTGCCTCTGGTTCTATCATAGTCCAATCCTCTGCCGATAAGATAATAATCTTTACCCCATCGCCAACCTTCTCCCTTATCCTCTTCGCTGTCTCCATGCCATCCATCTCTGGCATCTTCCAATCAAGAATAACGGCAAAAAAGTCTTTTCCTTCTTGATGTGCCTTCCAAATATGCTCCACTGCCTCTTTGCCGTTCAGCACCCACTCGCCCTGCATTCCAATATCCTCTAACACTTCGCAGGTTGTCTCACAGGCACAGATATCATCATCCACAATTAACACGGGCAGTCCCGCAAATTGCTCAAGATTAGGCATGGTGGTCTTTTGTTGTTTTAAAAATACTGTCACAGTAAACTGAGAGCCTTTTCCCTTCTCACTTTCCACACAAATATTTCCATTCATCATGCGGACAATATTCTGTGCGATCGTCATGCCAAGTCCTGTACCCTCAATCTTGCTAATTCGAGAATCCTCTGCACGGCTGAATGGCTCAAATATTCTTCGTGTAAATTCTTCGTCCATGCCGATTCCATTATCTTTAAAGATAAATTCATAACAGCCATATCCATAAAGATTCGATTCCTTCTCCGAGATCTCCAGCTCCAGCTTCCCACCAGCAGGCGTATACTTAATAGCATTGCCTAGAAGATTCATGAACACTCGCTGCAAACGCATGACATCGCCGATCACTTCCTCATGATCCACCCTTGCAATATGAAGCTCCAATTCATGCTGTTTTGCCTGTACCGCCGGACGAATCATAGTAAGCAGATTTTGAATCAAATCCGATAAATTAAATTCTTCCTCCGTCAAATCAATTTTCCCGGATTCTATCTTGCTCATATCCAGAACTTCATTTATCAATGATAGTAGATGCTTGCTGGAAACTGCTATTTTATTCAAGCAATCGGATACTCGCTCCTGATCCTCCAAATGTGTGCCTGCGATTGTTGTCATTCCAATAATCGCATTCATAGGTGTTCTAATATCATGACTCATTCTAGAAAGGAACTCGCTCTTCGCTGCATTGGCATGATTTGCCGCATCACATGCCTCCTGAAGTGCATGATACTGCTCCTCCTCTTTCTCTTTGCTATCCGTGATATCCTGTGCCACATACAATGCTGTTTTAGGTTTTCCATTTTCCGTTTCTGCAAGAACAACAGACGCGCGAATCCAGCCATCTGGCTCTATAGTTCCATCCTCTGTATTTTTAATTCTCCGATATTCAATAGCAATTAGTGGATGATCTTGATCCAAATTTTTCAAAAGGCTGTAATAATCCATCGTTTTTAGATATTCTTCACGATCCTCAGGATGTACAAACTTCTCTGCATAAATACGAAATGCATCCGAACATTTTCTCTCATTTCCAAGAACTCTGCTAACATCTGTTACCTGTGTCACCATATGATAGAAATCATGCTCCAGATCTATATAATAACTGGCAAAAAACATGCTGCTCATACATTTAATAATATTTATCTTTTCTCTTGCATTTCTTGATTCATGCTCCTCCCTAAGCTTCTCTTTTGTAATATCACGCCCAAGTATACTGACAATATTTCCATATTCTGTACGTGTGTAGATAATATGCTCTTCCACCCACCGGATTGGATCTTCCTTTATTCGATATTGGCATATTGCCTCTTTATAATCATTCGTAGCTTCTTTTGCCATTTTTCTTAAATTTTCTAAAAGAAAATTTTTTCTAAACAGCTCTCGATCCTCCTCATGAATATATTCCTTTATCGCTCTTTCGATATATTCTTCATAATTTCCCACATGAAGTATACTTGGCGCTTTCAATCGTTCCAAAAACACTCTCTCACATCTGCCCGTTTCCAGATGCACTGTGCTCATAACCTGAAATCTTGAGCGCACAATCGCTGCCATTCGCTTATCATTTCTGCCACGCTCAAAATCTCTTCTTGTATGATCATCCACGTCCTGAAGCGCCAAAACCACATAACCGCCGTTTC